>NZ_JBHUYG010000067.1:0-23457 GCF_042668795.1 Pedococcus sp. NPDC057267
GAACCGCAACGGTTTCCGGGCCTTTCGCGTATGCCGTGGGCATCGCCCCGGCGGTCGAGCCGTCCGTGGTGCCTAGCGGGCCAGCCACTCGTGGGCGGTCGTGCCCTCGATGGTGATGGCGTCCTCGATCGCGGGGGCGGCGGCCTTCTCGATCTTGCCGCCCACGAGCGGGATGCTCGCCTTGAGGTCGCCGTCGAGGTGCTCGACCGTACCGGGGCCGCCCGGCTCGAGCGCGAGCTTCCCCTTGAGGGTGATCGGTGCGCCGGGCACCGTCATGGCCACGGTGCCGGTCCGGGCGCCGTCCGCGCCCGCGGCCTGCCAGGTCTGGGTCTCGACGACCTTGAGGGTGTTGCCGACCATCGACCGGGCGAAGTCGGGCAGGCCGTCGGCGGGCAGCTCGCGCTCGGTGGTGATGACCGTCGCGTCCCCGTCCGCCTTGACCGAGGCGGTGTACGAGATCGCCCCGGTGGCCGCGCACTTGGCCTCCTGGAAGGCCACGTCGGCGAGGACGGCGAAGACCTCGTCGGGGGTGGCGGCGTACTCGAGGGTCCGGGCGATCTTCATGCGGGCTCCTGGGGTCTCGGGGCGTGCAGGCGCGCCCAACCCTAGCGGCGCCGGCCCTCAGGCCCGCGACCAGCGCAGCCGGACCTGCTGGCCTGGGACGGCCTGGGCGAGGGAGTCCTGGGCCGGCTCGGTGAGCACCGCGACCACGGGGTAGCCGCCGGTCACGGGGTGGTCGGCGAGGAACACGACCGGCTGCCCGTCCACCGGCACCTGCACGGCGCCGCGGACCACACCCTCGCTCGGCAGCTCGCGGCCCTCGCGGGAGGCAGGACGCCGCAGTGCCTCCCCCGCCAGACGCACGCCCACGCGGTCGCTGGCGGACCCGACCGTCCACTCGCCCCGGACGAGGGCGCCTGGGTCCGCCAGCCAGTCGGTGCGGGGCCCGGGCACGATGTCGAGGACGAGCGTGCCCTGGGGAAGCGGGGGATGGGGCGCGACGTCGACACCCGGGTGGCGGGCGTGCCGACCGACCGGCAGCCGGGAACCGGGGGTGAGCGGCCCCGGGCCGAGGCCGGACAGGGTGTCGGTCGACCGCGAACCCAGCACCGCAGGGACGTCGAAGCCGCCCCGGACCGAGACGTAGGTGCGCAGGCCGCGCTCGGGCGCGGGGACCCGCAGCACGGAGCCGTCGGCGAGGTGGAACGGCGCGGCGTGACCCACGGGAGTGCCGTCGACGGTCGCCGCCGCCAGCGCCCCGGTGAGGACCAGCGTCACACCACCGTGGGCTCGGACCTCCAGGCCGCCGGCGTGCACCTCGACGGCTGCGGTGTCGGCGTCCTGGCCGAGGAGCCGGGCGCCCAGGGCATGTGCGCCGCGGTCGGCGGCACCCGAGGGCCCGACCCCGACCCCGGCGTGGCCGGCACGACCGGCGTCCTGCAGCAGGGCGAGGGGTCCGGTGGCCAGCACCTCGAGGTGGGGGCGCCGTGCGAGCCCGGCGTGTGCCGAGGTCGCGACGCCCGCTGCGGCCGTGGGAAGGGCGGCCTCCGCCGGCACCGTCGGATGCCGGGACCGTGCCGTCGGCCGCGGGCTGGCGGGGCCGGCGCTGCGACCGGTATCGACGAAGCGCACCCGCATCCCGGGTCGCAGCAGCGCGGGTGGGTCGGCGGCGAGGTCCCACAGCACGACGTCAGTGTGCCCGATCAGCTGCCAGCCGCCGGGGGAGGACCGGGGGTAGATGCCGCTGAAGGGGCCGGCCAGCCCCACAGCGCCGGCGGGGACGCGTGGGCGCGGCTCGCCGCGCCGCGGGACCTCGAGCCGGGGGTCGCCCCCGGCGAGGTAGGCGAAGCCGGGGGCGAACCCGCCGAAGCCGACGGTCCAGGGCGTTCCGGTGTGGGCGGTGACGACCTCCTCCGGAGTCAGGCCGGTGTGGCCGGCCACGTCCAGCAGGTCCGGCCCGTCGTACCGGACGGGCACCTCGACCTCCGCCGGGCCCTCGCCGCCGGGCTCCTGGGGCTGCAGTCCCTCGAGGCCAGGCACCGCACGGTCGGGCGCCGGCCCGCCGACCAGGCGGGGCCCGGCGTCCTGCAACGCCGAGCGCAGGCCCGGCAGGTGCCGCGGCGAGGCGGCGACGAGCAGCAGCGTCCGGGCGCCGGGGACGGCGTCGACGAGACCGTCGGGGCGGTGTCGCTCCCACAGGAGGCGGTGCAGGGCCAGGGCCTGGTCGAGGTCGTCGCACTCGACCAGCACCGCGCGTGGTCCCGAGGGGAGGACCTGCACCGGCGCTCAGCCCCGGCCGTCGACGAACGGCGCCAGCCGCATCCCCGCCGACTCCAGCGACCGGCGCACCTCGGTCGCCAGCGAGACGGCACCGGGGGAGTCGCCGTGGACGCAGACCGACTGGGCGCGGACCTCCACGATCGAGCCGTCGACCGCCTCGACCACCCCCTCGACGGCCATCCGCACGGCGCGGGCGGCGACGACCTGCGGGTCGTGCAGCACGGCGCCGGCGTGGCTGCGGGGCACCAGCCGGCCGTCGGGGGTGTAGCCGCGGTCGGCGAACGCCTCGGTGGCGGTGCGCAGCCCCGCGTCCTGCGCGAGCGAGAGCAGCGCCGAGCCCGGGAACCCCAGGACCACCAGCTCGTCGTCGATGCGGCGGACGGCCTGCACCACGGCCTCGGCCTGCGCCTCGTGGTGGACGACGGCGTTGTACAGGGCGCCGTGCGGCTTGACGTAGGCGACGCGGGTACCGGCGGCGGCGCAGAGCCCCTGCAGCGCGCCGACCTGGTAGACGACATCGGCGACGAGGTCGGCCGGGTCGATGTCGACGAAGCGGCGGCCGAAGCCCGCGAGGTCGTGGTACCCGACCTGGGCTCCGACGACGACGCCGCGCTCGGCCGCGGCGACGCAGGTCTGCAGCAGGGTGGCCGGGTCGCCGGCGTGGAAGCCGCACGCGACGTTCGCGCTCGTGACGAGGTCGAGCATCGCCTCGTCGTCGCCGAGCTGCCAGCGCCCGAACGACTCACCGAGGTCGGCGTTGAGGTCGATGACGCTCATCGGCGCAGTGCCTCCGCGTGCGTGGCGAGCAGGTCGCCGGACCTGCGGAGGGTGGTGGCCAGCCGGCCCCTGCGGGTGCGCAGGAGCGACTCGACGCCGTCGAGCCGCTCCTGCAGCTCGGAGCGCAGGTCGTCCTGCGCCGTGTTCGCGCGCGGGTCGGCCACCCCCGCCACCCCCCACCGCGGCGCCAACCGACCGGACCTCTGCTCGAGACCTGCCGCCGCCGCGCGGTCCAGCAGCTGCCTGGCGTCGGACAGGGCCTCGGCGAGGTCCGTGGAGTGGGCCTGCAGTGCCGACCCCACCTGGTCGAGCTCGGCCACCGCGACCCCGAGCGAGTCGGCCACCTGGGCGGCCCGTCGTCGGGCGCGCACCACGGACGCCGCCGGCCGCGGGGCATCGGCCGGGTCGGCGGCCGCGTGCAGCCGGCGCTGCTCGGCACGCAGCCCCGCCGCCAGCCGGCGCAGGCTGGCGCCGAGCTGGGAGCAGGAGGCGGGGTCGCCCGAGACGGTCACGGTGCCCTCCGCAGCGGGTGGTGCGACAACGCCTCGCCGCCCTCCACCGGGCGTCCGCGACCGCCACCGAGCCGGACGCGGTCGGACAGGTCGGCACAGGACGCCTCCACCTCCCGGAGCAGGTCGGCGACCTGGTCGAGGTAGGCCTCGAGCGTCGACTGGGCCTCCCGGTCACCGAGCTCGGGGTAGTGCGAGAGCACCTCGTCCGCGCCGTCCCGGGCCGCTGCTCGGACGCCGTCGAGGGCCGCACCGAGCGCGGCGAGGGGGTCCGGGGGAACCGGCGTCCGCGGCATACGGCCACTGTAGTGACCCGGACGCGGACGACCCCCGCACTGCCCACAAGGCAGCCGGGGGTCGTCGTCGCGTGCGGGCCTCTAGCCCGCTTCGTCAGTACCAGGTCTTTCGTCCACCGATGGCCCGGCCGGTGGCGCCGAGCAGGGAGAGAATGAGGCCGACGACGATCAGGATGATCCCGATCGTCACCAGAATGGAAATCGAGGCCACGAGGCCGATGATCAGCAGAATGATGCCGAGGATGATCACAGGGACTTTCCTTTCATCCACTGTAGGGGGTGGGAACAGCCAACCACCGGTTGGCCGGTTCCGCATCCCTGACCTGCACCGACACCTCGCCCGGCGGCGAGCCGGAGGGGCGCCCGGGTGCCCTACCGACGGGTTCGCACCGTCGTGCGTCGGCGCCCGCGCGCAGCGATAGTCTCGGTGCACGGGTGCACGACGGCGTGCCCCCATGCGCACATCGACACGTGAGGATGAAGCCGACCGACATGTCTGGGTCGCTGGAGCAGTCTCGTCAGCAGCTGTTGCACTCCGCCGCCGAGCGGGCCGACCACGCGGGCGGTGAGGGGGTCGAGGCGTTCCTGCGCAGCTACTACCGGCACGTCGCCACGGAGGACCTCCTGGCCCGGGCGCCGGAGGACATCCTCGGCGCAGCCCTGGCCCACCGGGAGCTGGCCCAGCACCGGCCGGTCGGGACCGCCACGGTCGACGTCTTCAACCCCGAGGTCGAGGAGCAGGGCTGGACCAGCGGGCACACCGTCATCCAGGTCGTCACCGACGACATGCCCTTCCTCGTCGACTCCGTCAGCTCCGAGCTGCTGCGGATGGACCGCGTCGTGCACCTCGTCGTGCACCCGACGATGACGGTGCGACGCAACGCCGCCGGCGAGCTGGAGGAGGTGCTGCTCGACGCCAACGGGAACGGTGCCGCGGCCGGCGGCTTCGGCCAGGTCCGCGAGTCGTGGATGCACCTCGAGATCGACCGCGACAGCGACCCCGAGAGCCGTGAGCAGGTCGCCGCGAACCTGCGCAGCGTGCTGTCCAACGTGCGCGAGGCCGTCGAGGACTGGCCGAAGATGCGCGCGGCCTGCCGCCAGGTCGCGGCCGACCTCGAGACCGAGGCGCCGCACGGCATACCCGCCGAGGAGGTCGCGCAGGCCCGCCAGCTGCTCGACTGGCTCTCGGACAACCACTTCACGTTCCTCGGCTACCGCGAGTACGCCCTGCACCGGGGGGCGGACGCCGACCGGCTCCAGGCGGTCCACGGCACGGGCCTCGGCCTGCTGCGGTACGACCCCACCGGCGAGGGCGTGCTGCTCTCGGAGCAGGCACGGCAGGTCGCGCGGACCCGCGAGCTGCTCATCATCACCAAGGCCAACTCGCGGGCGACGGTGCACCGCAACACCTACCTCGACTACGTCAGCGTCAAGCAGTTCGACGAGCACGGCGAGGTCACCGGGGAGAAGCGGTTCCTCGGGCTCTTCACCTCGAGCGCGTACACCGAGTCCGTCACGCGGGTGCCGGTGCTGCGGGACAAGGTCGACGCCGTCTTCGAGCGCAGCGGCTACCTGCCGGACTCGCACTCGGGCAAGGACCTGCTCGAGGTCCTCGAGAACTACCCGCGCGACGAGCTGTTCCAGACCGACGAGGAGACCCTCCTCGACAACGCGACCGACGTGCTGCACCTGCAGGAGCGGCGCAAGACCAAGCTGTTCCTGCGCCGCGACCGGTTCGGCCGGTTCGTGTCGTGCCTCGTCTACATCCCGCGCGACCGCTACAACACGGCCGTCCGCCTCAAGATGGAGACCATCCTGCGGCGGGCCTTCGCGGGCGCGAGCGTCGACTACACGACGCGGGTCTCGGAGTCGGTGCTAGCCCAGCTGCACTTCGTGGTGCGCGTGCCGTCGGGTGCGTCCATCCCCGACGTCGACGAGTCGGTGCTCGAGCGCCAGCTCGTCGACGCCACGCGGACCTGGGAGGAGGACCTCGGCGAGGCCGCCCGCACCGAGCACGGCGAGGAGGCCGCCGCGCGGCTCTCGGGCCTCTACGGGCGCGCCTTCCCCGAGGCGTACAAGGAGGACTTCAGCCCCCGCGTCGGTGTCGCCGACATCCGGCAGATGGAGGGCCTGGCCGACGACGACGCGACCGGGCTGAACATGTACCAGGAGCCGGGAGCCCCGGCGAACGAGCGCCGGTTCAAGCTCTACCGCCGCAGCCCGCTCTCGCTGACCCAGGTGCTGCCGATGTTCACCCACATGGGTGTCGAGGTCGTCGACGAGCGGCCGTACGAGATCGAGCGCAGCGACGGCGTGCGGCTGTACGTCTACGACTTCGGGCTGCGTGTGCGCAACGACCGGCTGTGGAGCGGCGAGGGAGGCCGCGACCGGCTCCGTGAGCTGTTCCAGGACGCCGTGGGCGCGGTGTGGCAGGGCCGCGCCGAGAGCGACGGCTTCAACGCGCTGGTGCTCGGCGCCGGGCTCACCTGGCGGCAGGTCGTCATCCTGCGCACCGTCGCCAAGTACCTGCGCCAGACCGGTTCGACGTTCTCGCAGGACTACGTCGAGAGCGCCCTCGTGCAGAACCTGCCGCTGGCGGGCAAGCTCGTGTCCCTGTTCGAGACGCGCTTCGACCCCAGCCGGTATGCCGGTGAGGCCGGCGGGGAGCGCGCCGCAGCCGAGGCGGAGGTCGTCGAGGCGATCACGACCGGGCTGGACGACGTGGGCTCGCTGGACCAGGACCGCATCATCCGGGCCTTCCTCGGCGTCATCACCGCGGCGCTGCGGACCAACTTCTATCAGGTCGACGACGAGGGCCACCCGAAGTCGTACGTGTCGGTCAAGCTCGACCCCACGAAGGTGCCCGACCTGCCGGCGCCGCGGCCGCAGTTCGAGATCTTCGTCTACAGCCCGCGGGTCGAGGGCGTGCACCTGCGGTTCGGGCCCGTGGCCCGTGGCGGGCTGCGCTGGTCGGACCGCCGTGAGGACTTCCGCACCGAGATCCTCGGCCTGGTCAAGGCGCAGATGGTCAAGAACGCCGTCATCGTGCCGACGGGCTCCAAGGGCGGGTTCTACGCCAAGCAGCTGCCCGACCCGTCGGTCGACCGCGACGCCTGGCTCGCCGAGGGCATCGCGTCCTACAAGGTGTTCATCTCCGGGCTGCTCGACCTCACCGACAACCGCAAGGCCGGGGAGGTCGTGCCGCCGCCGTCCGTCGTGCGCCACGACGTCGACGACTCCTACCTCGTCGTCGCGGCCGACAAGGGCACGGCGACGTTCTCCGACATCGCGAACGGCGTCGCGCAGTCCTACGGCTTCTGGCTCGACGACGCGTTCGCGTCGGGTGGGTCCGCGGGCTACGACCACAAGGCCATGGGCATCACCGCGCGCGGCGCCTGGGAGTCGGTCAAGCGGCACTTCCGGGAGATGGGCGTCGACACCCAGTCCGAGGACTTCACCGTGGTCGGCATCGGTGACATGTCCGGCGACGTCTTCGGCAACGGCATGCTGCTGTCGGAGCACATCCGGCTGGTGGCCGCCTTCGACCACCGGCACATCTTCGTCGACCCGAACCCCGACGCGGCGAGGTCGTACCCCGAGCGCAAGCGGCTCTTCGAGCTGTCGCGGTCCTCCTGGGCCGACTACGACCGGTCGCTGATCTCGGCCGGCGGCGGGGTGTTCGAGCGCACCCTCAAGGCCATCCGGGTCACGCCGGAGATGACGGAGGCCCTGGGGCTGCCCAAGGGCGTCACCACGATGACCCCGGCCGAGCTGATGAAGGCGATCCTGCTCGCGCCGGTCGACCTGCTGTGGAACGGCGGCATCGGCACCTACGTCAAGGCGTCCGGCGAGTCCAGCTCCGACATCGGCGACCGCGCCAACGACGCGATCCGCGTCGACGGTGCCGACCTGCGGGTCAAGGCCATCGGCGAGGGGGGCAACCTCGGGCTCTCCCAGCTGGGCCGGATCGAGGCCGCCCGCAACGGCGTCCGCGTCAACACCGACGCCATCGACAACTCCGCGGGCGTGGACACCTCCGACCACGAGGTCAACATCAAGATCCTGCTCACCGAGCAGGTGCGTGGTGGCGACATGACGCTCAAGCAGCGCAACTCGCTGCTGGCCTCGATGACCGACGACGTGGCCCGCCAGGTGCTGCGGCACAACTACGAGCAGAACGTGCTGCTCGGCAACGCCCGGGCCCAGGAGCATCCCATGCTGCCGGTGCACCAGCGGCTCATCCACTGGCTCGAGGAGCGCGGCGACCTCGACCGCGGGCTGGAGTTCCTGCCCAGCGACTCGGAGATCGACCGCCGGTTCGCGGCCGGGGAGGGCCTGAAGTCACCGGAGTTCTCGGTGCTCGTCGCCTACGCGAAGCTCGCGCTCAAGGAGGACCTGCTCCCGACCGAGCTCCCCGACGACCCGTGGTTCCAGCAGACGCTGACCGACTACTTCCCGCCGGCGCTGCGCGAGCAGTTCGCCGCGGAGCTCGGGCAGCACCCGCTGCGCCGCGAGATCATCACCAACTCGGTCGTGAACTCGATGGTCAACCGGGGCGGCATCACCTTCGCCTTCCGCGCGATGGAGGAGACCGGGGCGACGCCCGAGCAGATCGCGCGCGCGTTCGTCGTGGCCCGCGAGATCTTCGACCTGCCGTCCTTCGTGGCGCAGGTCGAGGCGCTCGACAACGTCGTCTCCACCGACGTGCAGAGCCGGCTCTACCTCGAGTTCCGGCGGCTCATCGACCGGGCGATCCGCTGGTTCCTCACCTCGCGGCCCTCGCGGCTCGACGTCGCCGGGGAGGTGGCCCGCTTCGGTGCGGTCGTCGCCGAGCTCGCGCCGCGGATCCCGGAGCTGCTGCAGGGTGCGGAGCTGAAGCGGTTGCAGCGCAACGCCTCCGGGCTGGAGAAGGCCGGCGTGCCGGACGCACTGGCGATGCGGGCCGCGAGCCTGCTCGACCAGTTCTCCCTGCTCGACATCGTCGACATCTGCACCGACACGGGGGAGTCGCCGGCCGACGTGGCGCCGCTGTACTTCGTCCTGTCGGAGCGGTTCGGCATCGACGGCATGCTGAGCCGCGTCACCAACCTGCCGCGTGACGACCGCTGGGACGCCCTCGCACGTGGTGCCCTGCGCGACGACCTGTATGCCGTGCTGGAGAGCCTGGTGCGCAGCGTGATCGACGCGTCGACCACGGGTGCCGAGCCGGCGAAGCGGTACGCCCAGTGGGCCGAGGCCAACTCGGAGTCGCTGACCCGGGCGAAGGCCGCGCTGCACGGGATCGAACGGCTCGACAAGCCCAACATCGCGGCCCTCTCGGTGGCGCTGCGCACCCTGCGCTCTGTCATCCGCTCCGGCGCCGCGACGACGTGACGCCGCCGGAGGGGGAAGGGCCGGAGTCCCCGGGCGACGGGCCGCAGCCGGTGTCGGAGGTCGGTGTGTCGGAGGTCGGCTCCAACGGTTCGGGTCGGCTGGAAGTCGTTGCCCTGCAACGGTTCCCGGTGAAGGCGACCGGCGCGCAAGCGTGCACCCGGGTGGAGGTCGACGCGCGCGGGCTCGTGGGCGACCGCGGGTTCGCCGTCTACGACGCCGCCGGCAAGATGGCGTCGGGGAAGCACTCGCGACGGTTCCGGCGGATGGACCCGGTGTTCGAGCTCGAGTCGTGGTTCACCGACGACGACGACATCGTCCGGCTCCGGCTCCCCGACGGCACCACGGTGACGGCCGGTTCTCCCGAGGCGGACGACCGGCTGTCGCGGCTCTTCGGTGAGCCGGTCGTCGTGCGGGCCGAGGCGGCCACGCCCCACTTCGACGCCGGCAGCGTCTCCGTCGTCGGCACGGCCACCCTCGCCGAGCTCGGCCGGCACGAGGGTGACGGCCGGCCGCTCGACCCGAGGCACCTGCGCGCCAACGTCGTCGTCGCCACCACCGAGCCGTATGCCGAGGACGCCTGGGTGGGCAGCGAGCTCACCGTGGGCGGGGTGCGGCTGCGCGTGCTGGAGCCGATCGAGCGCTGTCGCATGGTGGGGGTCGCGCAGGTCGACCTGCCGGCGCGCCCGGGGATGCTCAAGGCGGTCAGCGACCGGCACGACCTGTGCGCGGGCGTCTATGCACAGGTCGTGGAGCCGGGGACCATCGCCGTGGGCGACATCGTGCACCTGGGCTGAGCCCACCGGCATACGCCTGCCCGGGTGCCGGCACCCGCTGGTTAGGCTCTGCGCGTGGCCACCCTCAACGAGGTCCTCTCCTCCTCGACCGACCTCGCCCCGAACGAGGTGGAGTGGCTGCAGCTGCTGGTGGGGGACTGGCAGCTGATCTCGGACCTGTCGTTCGCCGACCTCGTGCTGTGGGTGCCTGGGGGGATCGAGGGGTGGCTCGCCGTGGCGCACGTCCGGCCCACGACGGGGCAGATGGTGTTCTTCGAGGACGTGGTCGGCCGCCGCACGCACCGCGGACGCCAGTCGTTGCTCGACCAGGCGTACCTCGACCGGCGCATCGTGCGGCAGAAGGACCCGATCTTCCGCGACGACATGCCCGTGCGCGAGGAGGCGATCCCGGTCGTCAAGGACGGCCGGGCGCTCGCCGTCATCACCCGGCACACCAACCTCGCCGCGATGCGCACCCCCAGCCGGCTGGAGCTGACCTACCAGGCGCTCGCCGACTCCCTGGCCCGGATGATCGCAGCCGGGGAGTTCCCCAACGTGTCGGCGCCGACCGGGCAGCGGCGCGGAGCCCCCCGCGTCGGGGACGGCGTGATCCGGCTCGACGTGAACGGGATCGTCACGTACGCCAGCCCGAACGCCCTGTCGGCGGTGCACCGCCTCGGCCACGTCGGGGACGTCATCGGGGAGCTGCTCGCGAAGGTCGTGGCGGACCTGCTGCGCGACGAGTCGCCGGTCGACGAGTCGCTGGCCGTCGTGGTGACCGGTCGGGCCCCGTGGCGCACCGAGGTCACCAGCCGCGGGGTGAGCGTGTCCATGCGCGCGATCCCGCTGACCGAGGGCGGCCACCGGGTGGGGGCGCTCCTGCTGCTGCGCGACGTGTCCGAGCTGCGGCGCCGTGAGCAGGAGCTGATGACCAAGGACGCGACCATCCGGGAGATCCACCACAGGGTGAAGAACAACCTGCAGACGGTGGCGGCGCTGCTGCGGCTGCAGGCCCGGCGGCTGCCGGTGGGGGAGGCCGGCCGGGTCGCGCTCGAGGAGGCCGTGCGGCGGGTCGGCGTCATCGCGCTCGTGCACGAGACGCTGAGCCAGGGGTTCGACGAGACGGTCGACTTCGACGACATCGCCGTGCGCGGTCTGCAGGCCATCACCGAGGTGGCCAAGGCCGAGGAACCCATCACCTCACGGGTGGAGGGGTCCTTCGGGATGGTGCGGGCGGAGGACGCCACCGCGATGGCCATGGTGCTGTCCGAGCTCGTGCAGAACGCCGTCGAGCACGGGTTGGCCCCGACCGGCGGGGGCACCATCACGGTCGAGGCGCAGCGGTCCGCCGACGACAAGGGCGACGACCTGCTGACCGTCACGATCACCGACGACGGCGTCGGGCTGCCCGAGGGCTTCCGTCCCGGCGGGTCGGGTCTCGGCACCCAGATCGTCACGTCCCTCGTGCAGGACCTGCGGGGCCGGATCGTCTGGGAGCAGGCCGAGCCGCGCGGCACCCGGGTGCGGATGGTGGCCAGGCTGCGTCCACTGGGCCGCGACGGCAGCTGACCGGACCGGAGGGGTCACGCGGCTGCGGGCCCCTGACGCCGAGGCTGTGGGGCTCAGCCGGCGCGGCGGGCGCGGGCGTTCCGGCGCTTGAGGGCGCGACGCTCGTCCTCGGACATGCCACCCCAGACACCGGCGTCCTGGCCGGACTCCAGCGCCCACTTCAGGCAGGTGTCGATGACCTCACACCGACGGCAGACAGCCTTGGCCTCCTCGATCTGGAGGATGGCCGGGCCGGTGTTCCCGATCGGGAAGAACAGCTCGGGGTCCTCGTCGAGGCAGGCAGCGCGGTCGCGCCAGTCCATGAAGATCGTGCTCCTTGTGATGCAGGGGGTGTAGCGGGCCGGGGCATGTGGCCCAGGGTGCGGACCACACGGCACGGCCGCTTCGTTGCGGGGTGTGCTGGGGTCGTGCTCGCCCTCGCCCGGAGGTGTTGCCGTCCGATTTTGGCGCAGGCGGAAACGCGTGCGGGCACCATTGTGGTGGTGTAGGGGCACCTGTGCCAACGGGGACACCCGCGTTTCTGTTCCAGCCTCACAGACCTGGGGGCATTTGTGGAGGGTTGCCGGCATGTAACCGGCTTGTGACGGTGAGGTTTTGCTCACATCGCGGACAGGTGCACCCGTTCGCGTAGTGCGAAGGCACCAGGAGCCACGCGCCCGGGCCGTAGCCTGAGCCGCGTGAGCGACGTCCCCCCTGCTGCCGCACCCTCCCACACCCCCGTCCGGCGCGACCCGTTCCGCCTGCTCGCCGCCGCCCTGTGCGGCCTGCAGGCCGTCGTGCTGCTGGGGTTCTGCGTCTTCTACCTCTGGGAGCTGGTGCAGGGAGCGGGCGCCGACCCGACGCGGGTGGTCATGTCGATCGTGCTCATCGCGGTGTTCGCCGTGCTCCTCGGCGTGCTGGGGCGGGCCTGGCTCCGGGGGGCGAACTGGCCCAACACCCCCACGATCGTGTGGAACGTGCTCCTGCTGCCGGTCGCCTGGTCGCTGTTCCAGGCGGGCCGTGCCGTCCTGGCCCTGGCCCTCGGGGTCGTGGGGATCCTCGGGATCGTCGCGGCCGTCCGCGCCGACACCTCGGACCGGGACGGGTTCGGGCGCGGTGTCGACACCGCCGAGCCCGGCGCCTGACCCTCGGCGAGGGGCACGGCCGGTCAGCGCATGTGCGCGGAGAACAGCCAGCGCGCCTCGATGGGGAACGGGCTGGCATACCGCTCCCCGAGCAGGCCCGCCCGGGCGGCGAGCGGGCGAGCGGCGCGCATGAGGACGACCGCGAAGGTGAGGATCGCGAGGAGGACCGCCCAGACGAACAACCGGTCCTGCCAGACGGCTGCGGTGTTGTAGTAGGCCGGGTCGTCGAAGGCGCCGGCTCGCCAGGAGATCGGTCGACCCGAACCGCTGCCGCTGGAGCTGAGCAGCTCCCGCGACGCCGCCACCCGGGTCTCCCCAGCGCGGCTGACGACCAGGGCCTCCCCCCGCCAGGAGATCCCCTCGACGACCGCCGTGTCGGGAGGGATGGTCCGGTCGGGGACCGCTGCGGCGTCCGCCAGGGAGGCGACGCTCCAGGTCAGCACGGTGGAACCGCCGCGCGACCCGTCCTCGACGTCGACGGCAAGCGCGAGGGTCCTACCCCCCGGGGACACCGACACCGCCGTCGTCGCGAGGTAGTCGAGGGAGGCCCCCCGCGGGAGCGTGAGCGTGCCGAAGGGGTCCCAGGTGCCCGTCCCGACGGCCCAGGTGAACGCCAGGAGCCGCTTCACCTCGGGGTCCGCGGCCTGGGGCGGTGCCTCGACGAGGGCGAGGAGGCGGTCGGGCCCGAGCCACGTGACCGGCGTCGGGAAGAGCCGTTGGTCGACCCCGGCGGGGAGGACCGGGGTGTCGAGGGCCGCGCCGTCGGGGCCGCAGACCAGGACGTGCGTGGACGTCCCGTCCAGGCTGTCGGACAGGACGGCCACGTGCCTCGAGTCGGGCGACCAGGCGGTGGCTCCGCGACGGTCCGAGGGCACTCCGGCAACCGCCTCGAGGCGCCGCGCGGTACCGCCCACGGCGTCGAACACCGACCAGCCGTCGCTCAGGTACCGGCCGTCGGGCGAGATGGCGACGGAGGAGCGGCGACCTGGCGCCGAGGGGGCCCGCCACGAGCGGCCGGTGTCGTCCACGGCATACACGGACTGGTCGTCGAGGAAGGCGGCGGTCATCGGGCGGTGTGCCTCGAGCAGCGACGAGGCGAAGTGGGGCTGGGGGATGACGGAGGGGTGGGTCCGCTCGTGGCCGGGGCCCGGCCCTGCCGGGACGGCGCTGTCCTGCCACGTGCCGGGGGCGAGGACGAGGGCGACGAGGACTGCGACCGCGGCCATGCCGGCCGTCGTGCGCAGGTTCGACCACCGGCGGCGACGGCGCCCGGCGCTCCACAGGTCCGCGGTGTCCGGTCCGCGACCGGTGTCGACGTCGCCGACGAGCTCGGCGAGCTGCTGGCCCAGGGTGGTGCTCATCGGCCGACCTCCTGGCGTCCGAAGGTGTCCGCGAGCTCGGGGACGAGCTCGCGCAGGCGACCCAGCGCGTGCCGGGTCTGGGACTTCACGGTGTTGACCGAGCACCCGAGGACGCGGGAGGCCTCGACCTCGGTGCGGTCCTCGTAGAACCGGAGGACCAGGACTGCGCGCTGCTTCGGGGTGAGGCGGCGCAGGGCTGCGGCCAGGGTCACCCGGGTGTCGGTCTCGGCCGCAGTGTCGGCGCTCGCCGAGCTCCGTGCGACGTGCTCGCTCGCCCTCGGCTCGTGGCGGGTGCGCCGCCAGGTGTCGATCGAGCGGGTGTAGAGGATGCGGCGGACGTACGCGTCGGGGGAGTCGGCCTCGGCGATGACGGTCCAGCGCTGGGCGGCCCGGGCGAGGGCGTCCTGGACCAGGTCCTCGGCCGCGTGCCGGTCACCGGTGAGCAGGGTGGCCGTGCGCAGCAGGGGCAGCCAGCGGGCGCGCACGTAGTCGTCGAAGTCGTCGAAGCCGCCCATCATCCCCTCCCCGGTGGCCGTTCCCCCTGCACATCATCCAAGACGGTCCCGGGGCCGGTTCCGGGTGGAACCCGCGAGGGCCACCTGGATGGGGGTCGCCCTTCCCCTGGACACGAGCAGTCCCCGGCCCGGCCGCTGGGCGCCACCGTCGGGCACCCGGACCCCCAGCAGCTCGGCCTCGAGGGTGCCGCACCGGCCGAGGAGCAGCCCTGTGCGGTACCTCGCGACCTCGACGGCCGGGCCGCGGTACTGGCCGGCGAGCGCGGTCGCGTCGGACCCGCACACGAGCAGTCCGCGGTCACGCTCCACGAGGGCCGCGACCTCCCGGATCACGGGGTCGAGTGGCGTGTCGACGAGGGTCTCGGCATCGTCGACCACCACGACGAGGTCGGGGGCGGCCCGGCGCAGGTCGACGAGGGTCCGCGCGTCGAGGGGGTCGCACGCGGTGACGCCCGCCGGCACGGTGGCACCGGGGTCGCAGCCGACGAGCGCAACGGGGCGCCCGGCGGCTGCCGCCCGGCCGGCGATGAGGCGCAGGGCCGTAGTCACGCCGCTGCGTGGGGCCCCGCAGACGAGCCAGCGCCGACCGTCGACGACCGGGTCGAGGGACAGGATCCCACCGTCGTCGCCGCCGCGCCCGAGCGCCACCTCCCCCGGCGCGGGTGGGCCGAGCGAGTCCTCGGTGACCAGTGCAGGGACCGGCTGCACTCGAAGGGGCGACCGGACCGGCACACCGGCACGGTCGCCGGCGGGCTGCCACGGTCCTGGCACCGCGAGCTGGACCTCGGTCCCGTCAGGCAGGACGCCTCGCCCCGGGGGTTGGTGCTCAGGCAACGCCCCCGGGGGCAGCCCGACCAGGAGGGCGTCGGCGGGGTCGGACTGGCGCAACAGGACACGGTGCGGTGCCGCGATGGCTGCCCGACCGACGAGCAGCGAGCGCCCACCCGTCAGGACCGCCGTCAGGCCCAGTCCATCGCCCTCGCGGAGGAGGGAGAGCAGCCGGTCGGTGAGGCCGCCGGCCGGCGCCTCGTCAGCGCGGCCCTGCAGGAGGTCCCAGTCGTCGAGCAGCAGGAGGACGTGCGGTGGTGCCTGGAGCGGGGCCGCTGCCCGCCAACCCGCCACTGACGGGTGGGGGCTCGCCGCCAGCTCGGCCCGGCGCACCGCCATCGACTCCGCCAGGCGCTCGACGAGTCGGTGCAGACGGGGCAGGTCGTCCCAGGGCACGTGGGCGCCGCAGTGGGGGAGGGCCGCGACGGCCGCGAGCGAGCCGCCGCTCACGGCATACAGGTGGAGGGCCCCCGGGGGCAGCTGGGCGGTCGCGGCCGCGGCGAGACCGAGGAGGGCGGTGGTGCGCCCCGTTCCACCCGCACCGACGAAGGCCCAGTGCCCGGGAGCCGAGAGGTCGATCGTGAACGGCTCCTGCGCCTGCTCGCCCGGGCGGTCGGCCAGCCCCAGCACCGCCGCGGTGGGCGGCAGCCCCGCTGCGCCGGGGGACGGCTGCAGCAGGTCGGGCAGCGGCGGCAGCCAGGCCGCGGGAGGCGGTGGCACGCCCAGCCGCTCGGCGGCCTCCCGCGCTGCCCGGACGAGGACCTGCAGCTCGGTCGGCCCCGGCCCCTCGTCGGCCGTCGTGGCCTTCGGACCGGAGGTGCCGCGAGGGTCGACGGGGCGGCCGAGGCGGAGCTCGCGGACACGGATGCCGCCCGCCGGCGGCGAGGGGGCCGGGCCGCCGACGTGCGCGGCCTGGAACGTCACGGGCGCGGCACCGCCCGCCGAGCAGAGGGCGCGACCCGGGGTGGTGGATGGGATCCGCGCGGCGTCGCCGGCGCCGATGACGTCCTGGGACTCGGCGTCGTCACGCACCCGCAGCGCGATGCGCAGGTTGACGTTGGCCTTGATGTCGGCCCTCACGACGCCGGCCGGTCGCTGGGTCGCCAGGACCACGTGCACGCCGAGCGACCTGCCCAGTGCCGCAAACCGGACCATGCCGTCGACGAAGGCGGGCAGCTCGTCCGCGAGGGCCCGGAACTCGTCGACGACCACCACGAGCCGCGCCAGCGGGAGGTCGCCGGACGCCAGGTGGCGTTGGTATGCCGCGAAGTCCGGGACGTCCGCTGCGTGCAGCACGCGCTCGCGCCGCTTCAGCTCGGCCGACAGGGAGGTCAGCGCCCGCCCGGCGAGGTGCTCGTCGAGGTCGGTCACGAGGCCGCTCACGTGGGGCAGGTCGGCGCACTCGCGGAACGCGGCTCCACCCTTGTAGTCGACCAGCACGAGCGACAGCCGGTCCGGTCGGTGGTGGACGGCCAGCGAGGCGACCAGCGTGCGGAGGAGCTCGGACTTCCCGGACCCGGTGGTCCCCCCGACCAGCACGTGAGGACCGTCGCCGGCGAGGTCCAGGACGAACGCACCGTCGGGCCCCGCTCCGACGGGGACCGCCGTGACGGCGGGGTGGGACCCCCAGCGGGCCGCGAGCTGCCCGGCATCCCACGAGTCCGTCCCCGTCACCGTCGCCAGGGACAGGCGTTCGGGAAGCGACGCGCCACCGGCGACGGGGGTCGCGTCGCGCAGCGGCGCCAGCGCCCGGCTGAGCCGGTCGGCCCACCACGCACCCACGCGGTCCACCGCGAGGCGCTGCTGCTCCGAGCCGGGCAGCTCGAGCCTGGGCAGCGCCGGTCGCGCCAGGTCGACGACGGCCCGGCACCCCGGCGGGAGGGCTCCGCGCTCGGGCGACAGCACCAGCGCCACCACGCCGGCCGCCGACCCCTCCGCCAGCACCTCGGCCAGCCCGGGCACCTCCGTGAGCTCGGCACCGCCGTCCACCACGACCACCGTCCACGGGCCGTGCGTGCCCCTGCCCGACGACGTCCCCTCCTGACGGTGCCGGGCCACCAGCTCGCCGAGCCGCGCCACGAGCGGGGCCGCCTCCGAGGACCCCACCGCCAGGGCCCCGTCGAGCAGCGCGCCGTCGTCACCGCGCAGGTGGGGGAGCCGAACCAGCCAGCCCCAGTCCTGGGCGTGGGCCTCGGCCGTGAGCAGCACGAGCCGCACGTCTGCCGGCGAGTGCAACGTCGCGACCTGCCCGATGACGGACCGGGCCAGCCCCAGGACGTGCGCACGGGCACCGCAGAGGCCGGCGGTGCCCACCGTGGCCCACGGCAGGACGCACGGGACCCCGGTCAGGACGACGTGGTCGGTGCCGTCGTCCCCCTGCGGACGGATGATGCGGGTCGTGGACGGCCGGTCGCACGTCCCGAGCGAGACGCACAGGGTGTCGCGGTCGTGCCGGCGGCGCTCCCAGAGCCGGGCCGTCGGGCCGCACGCCGTGGCCAGGACCGTGGCCGGGTCGGGATGTGCTCGTCGCAGCTCCGCTGCCTCCTGTGCGGCGGCCCGGTCCACGCGAGCCGTCGCCTCGGAGTGGCGGCGTGCGTGCTGCGTGGACTCCTCGGCATACCGGCGGCGAGCGCCGACGCGGTCGGTCAGGGCGGTTCCCGCCATGACCGCGGGGCCCATCACGGCGAACGCGAGCATCATCGGTCCGAAGAAGGCGGCCAGGACCGCGGCGAAGGGGATGGGCAGGAGCATCGCCACCCACGGGACTCGGGTGCGACCCGGGACGTCGGGCGGGGTCGGCAGGGCGATCGCGGTGGGGGTGGGGGTGTCGAGCACGCGTGGGCGACGGTTCACCGCAGTGGTGCCGTCCGGCCGGGGGCGCGTCGTCGCAGGGACCTCGGGCGCCGGGCCGAGCCGCAGCACCGAGGCCCCCGCGGTGACGAGGGTGCCTGAGCGGGCCGGGCACGGCCGGGCACCCAGCCGTTCGCCGTCGATGCGGGTGCCGTTGGTGGACCCGAGGTCCGCGACCTGCACGCCGTCGGAGGACACGTGGACCTCGGCGTGGACCCGGGACAGGCCCGGGTCATCGAGGCAGAAGTCCGCGTCGCGGGAGCGGCCCACGGTGTGGGTGCCGGGGTGGAGCTCGAGGGTGCGGCCGCAGTCCGGTCCGTGCGCCACGGCCAGCTGCACCGGGCTGCGCGGCCCCGGCCGCTGCCCGCCGCCCGTCCGCGCGCCGCCGAGGGTGAGGGCGGCGCCGTCCACGAGGGGAGCCACCCCGACGAGTGACGCCGACGGCACCGCCCGGCCGCGGCTGCACAGGGTGTCGGCGTCCACGCCGAGATGGGTGGCAACGGCCCGGCCGAGCTCGCCGGAGGTGCAGCCTGCCGCAGCCTCGACCTCTAGCTCGTGCGTGTCAGGGGCGCCACCATCCCGGATGGTGGACACGGTGAGGCGTAGACGCATGGCTTCGACGCTAGGTCTGCCGCAGGGCACGCCCCGCCGCTTCTCCACCGCCTGTGGATGACCTGAGGCGGACTGCGCCGATCCGTCCTAACATGCGGCGTACGTCCGGAGGGCCCGAGGAGGGGGCCGCGCCAGGGGGTTGGCGGGATGCCCGGACCGTGAAGGGGGGAGTCCTGGGTGGATGCCGTCGCCACCGTCGAGTCCGAGGTCCGTGAGCTGATCCGCCGCTCCGGCCTGGATCCCGCGCGTGACGTCCGGGAGCTCGACCGGCTGGTTCGTGAGGCGGTGGCCGACTACGACGAGCGGTCGCTGCACGGCGGCCTGCCCTCCCTCGCGAACGTCGAGGACGCGGTCAAGTCGGTGCTGGACGCGGTCGCCGGCTACGGCCCGCTCCAGCCGTACTTCGACGACCCCGAGGTGGAGGAGATCTGGATCAACGAGCCCACCAAGGTCTTCATCGCCCGGGGTGGCGTGGCCGAGCTGACCACCACGATCCTGACGGCCGACCTCGTCCAGGACCTCGTCGAGCGGATGCTCAAGACGAGCGGGCGTCGGGTCGACCTGTCGAGCCCGTTCGTCGACGCGGTCCTGCCGGACGGTTCCCGGCTGCACGTCGTGATCCCGGACATCACCCGCCGCCACTGGTCGGTGAACATCCGCAAGTTCGTCGTGCGGGCCAGCCACCTCGACGACCTCGTGGGCCTCGGCACGCTGACCCCGCAGTGCGCCCGCTTCCTCGGGGCCGCCGTCGCCGCCGGCCTCAACATCCTCGTGGCCGGAGGAACGCAGGCAGGGAACACAGCAATTCGTTAGTGCACCCTCACGTTCAGGGGCTGGTCGATCGGATCGCGACATGAGCGGGTGCTTGGTGGGTGCCAGCTTCGAGGCGGTCGCGGATGCGTTGATGGGTCACTTCAGGTCCGGGAACTCCAAGGCCCCCAGGACCTTCCCCCCGTTGACGCCGGGTCCGAGCAGGATGTCGAGGCGTCGGGTGGTCGGGTTGAACCAGGACAGCGAGGATGAGTGGTTGTTCTCGCAGGGTGGGGTGGCCAGCAGGCCCAGGCGGTTGTGCCCGTCGGTGCCGAGCACGACTTGGCGTAGCCCGCGGTCGGTGGCCCCGGGGACGTCGACGGCCGTTGTGGTCCCGTCGGAGTTGACCTTGGCGAGGTAGCCGTACCCGCACGGCCCCTCGGCCTGCATGTACAGATCGCTGCCCAAGGCGTAGATGTTGCTGTTGCCAAAAGTGGTCGGAGAGTCGGCCGGAGCTGGCGCGATGGTCAGACGTTGCGGTTCCCCGCCGCCGGGGGGAACAAGCCAGAGCTCGAAGCTGCCGCAGGCGACCAGGAGTCGATGGTCCGCCCACCACCGGATCGGGCGACATGGCTGCCCCGATGGTGCCGGGATGGTCCTGAGCTGGTGCCCGCTGTTGTCGATGACCCGCAGGGCTCCGGTGCCGTTGACGACCAAGGAAGCCCCGTCGGGGAAGTAGAGCCACTGCTGGACGCCGTCGCCCAGGATAAGCGGGTGGCCGCCTGCCAGGTCGGTCCTCGTGAGGTAGGCGACCCCGGCCCCATTCTGGGGGCGTGCGACCACCAGGGCCAGGTTGGTTCCCTTGGGCGCCGTGAACCCCGCCCCCCAGATGTCTGGCGACCCGGCCACGGTCTGCGTTGCGCCGCTGGCCAGATCCATCACCTGCGCGGTGCCCGTGCCTGTGAGCAAGACCCGGTGGCCATCCCCCGACCAGTCATCGAGCGAGACGTTCGTCTGGGCCGGCCAGGCGTGCACCAGGTAGCGCCCGCCCACCGGGTCGACGAGGAACAGCGATACCGGGCCGTCGTCCCTGGTAGAGCTTTGCCACAGAGCCAGGAACCAGTTCCTACCCACCTCGTTCCACGGGATCTCGGCCGCAGGCGCTTGCTGGCCGCGAGCCAGCAACGTGGCCGTCGTTGACGCCAGACCCGAGTGCCCGACTGAGGCTGTAACGGCCGGCCCGGCGGCGGAGGGACCTGCCCCAGCACTCCGGCTCCCCGCAGAGTCACCGCCGGAGGCCCCCCTGCCCAGGCCGCCGGGGCCCGACCCGCCATCGGCTAACCCAACGGTCGTGCACGCGCCGGCAGAAAGGGCCACGGCGAGCATCGCGCCCACCAACCAGCCGAGAGAACCTCGACGACACCCGTCCATCGGGCCTGCCCTTCTGTGGTCACACGAGAAACCGATAGAACCACAGATCACCACAACCCGTCCCACGATTGGCGTCCCACCCAACGGGGAGTAGCGCGCGGTCGAAACCGTGATGGCGCCGACCGGGGGCCATCCCGAGGATCGAGGGGGTCGCTCGTCCGGATCGCGGCAGATGCGTGCGTTTAGCGAGTCGGCAGAGAGGCGGTCGTCGTCACGGCACAGTCTTCGTATGGCTCGTGTTCGGTGGGTGGCACTTCACCGTTGACCACACAAGTCGTGAGCTCAACCAGATAAGGCCCGGTTCAGGATTCCTGGACCGGGCCTTCGTCGTGCCTCCGGGTCGCGAAGCGCATTCTTGCCAAGAACCCGTGGCCACATCGCACGACGAAGGCCCTCGATCGGTGTGCTCGAGGGCCTAGGAGGCGAGCTCCGCACATCGGTCAGTCGCCTTGGCTCGGGCGGGGTCAGTCGCCACCACCGCCACCGTCGCCGCCGTCGCCACCGTCGCCACCACCGCCACCTGGGGTCGTGCTCGGGCTGCTCGTGGGGCTGGGCCTGGGCGCCGGTGCCGGCGGCCGCGGTTCGAGCGCCTTGAGGTCGGCGGCGATCCGGGTGGCCGTCCCAAGAATCTGGCGCTGGTCGGACGCGCTGATCTCGCTACGCTGGCGGGCCGCTCCGACATCGGCTCGCAGGGTCCCGAGGGCCTGCTGGGCACCGGTGTAGTCCTTGTCGTGGACGGCCTGAGTTAGTCGCTGGACGTCATCCTGAAGCATCTGCCGCGCAGGAGCCGAGATCGACGACTGGCTCCCGGACGCGCACGCGCTGAGGGACAGGGCCACAGCGGTGGCGCCCAGAAGGGCGGATCTGCCGCGGGGGGTCATCGGGACACCTCCTGCTGCAGCTCGCGCAAGTGGGTGCCGACCGGTCCCGGAACTGCTGGATAGGTCGGACCCGATGCTGACGAACCTCCACTGGAGGCGACGGCCAGCCACACGACCACAGCGACCAGCACGACCCCTACCAGCAGCCAGGTCGACCTAGCGCGCCCCAGCATCGCGGTCCCGCGGACCTGCACGCCGGGCCGGTGCACGGTCGTGCTGGTCACCGGCGCGGCGAGTCGATCGGTCTGGGGGAGCCGCATCGGGCGCGTCGGCGCGCCCGAACGCTGCTCCCCGGTCAGCCGACGCAGGGTCTCGCCCACCGCCGCCGCGCTCGGCCGCGCGCTCGGCTCGTCGGCCGTCATTGCGCTGAGCAGCTCCACCCACGCCCCTCCGAGGTACTCGGGGATGTCCGGGCCACGGTGCAGGCGCGCCACAGCCGACTCCACCGCCGACCCTGGGTAGGCGACCTCCCCGGTCAATGCCTCGAGCAGTACCAAGCCCAAGGAGTAGATGTCGCTCGCCGGCCCCAGCCGGGCACCCCGGACTTGTTCGGGACTCAAGTAGGGCGCGGTGCCCAAGGTCGTCCCGGTCATCGTGTGACGCGTCGCATCCGCGAAACGGGCGATGCCGAAGTCGGCCAGCTTGGCGCTGTCCGCAATGACCCGACCGTCGTCGGACAGGGCCAGCAGGACGTTCCCGGGCTTCACGTCGCGGTGGATCAACCCCCGCTCATGGACGTAGGCCAGCGCGCCCGCCAACGGCGCCCCGATCGCAGCGACCTGTGCCACCCCGAGAACTCCGTTCGAGCGCAGGTACGACGCAAGGCTCGCACCGACAACCAGCTCCATGACCAGATAGGAGATGCCGCGCTCCTGTTCTGCCCCGGCGTCGAAGACCGTGACCAGACCGGGATGGTTGAGCGAGGCCAGCAACCGGGTCTCGTGGGCACCGGCGAAGTCCTCGCCCACCTCGCTAACGACAAACACCTTGATCGCCACCTCGCGCCCGAGAACCTCATCGGTCGCCGCGTACACCCAGGCCATCCCACCCTGACCGACAAGCCGGTCAACGCGGTACCTGCCGCCGACGACATCCCCGGGCCGCAGCCGCGCCGAGTCCGAGACCGAAGGGGAGTTCGAGACCATGGGGTGATCCTGCCCGAACGCGCACCCAGCGAATACTCGGGGGACCCGCGGCGCCCGACCCGCGGCACGAAGGTGCGGTTCAGGCCGTGTCACTACTTCGCCAGTTTGCGCAACCGTCTCATGGTCTGACGGTCAGCGTGGACCGGGAGGTGCCCACAGGTGCACCGTCCCCGCGTATGGGCTGAGTTGGGTCGGGCTGGTGTGGGTCAAGGGTGGCCGTAGGCCATCACGTAGTGACGCGGAGCGCCCTTGAGGCATGCCAGGTCGGCCGCATCATTGGCAGTTGCGGGGGCGGGGCTCTTTTCGATGTGATCGGTCGGCGCGAAATGGCTTTCGGGCCGGGGTGCGGTGGGGTGCGCGAGGACGGCGCGCCAGCGCCGCCC
>NZ_JBHUYG010000068.1:0-22933 GCF_042668795.1 Pedococcus sp. NPDC057267
CGTCTGCGGTGCAGACGGACCGTCACCCTTTTGACGTAGCACGCCCTCCAGCACGGGTCGGTTACCGCGTGGGGCCCCGACCGGCAGCCTGTGCGCATGTCGTCGCCGATCCGCGTCGTCCTCGTGGACGACCACGAGGTGTTCGTCGACGCCCTGGCCCTGTGTCTGGGTGACCACCCGGACCTGGTGGTCACGGGCGCCGCGACGAGCCTCGACCATGCCATGCGCCTCGTCGACGACGTCGACTTCGACGTCCTGGTCCTCGACCTGAACCTGGCGGGGGAGGACGGCCTCGAGCTGGCCCGGCACGTCCTGCGCGCCCGCCCGCGCGCGGGGATCCTCGTCGCGACCGGCGCGGACTCCGACTCCCGGGTGGTCGAGGCGGTGCAGCTGGGGGTCCGCGGCTGGTTGCCCAAGACGGTCACGGCGATCGCGCTCGCGGACGCCATCCGGGGGGTGGCGCGGGGGGAGACCTGCATCCCGGCCGACCTGCTCGCCCAGGTGCTCGTGGGCATGTCGCGCGGCACCCAGCCGCAGCTCGAGAACGTGCAGGGGATCACGGACCTGACCTCACGCGAGCTCGAGGTGCTCTCGTGCCTCGTCGAGGGCCTGACCCGCACCGAGATCGGGGACCTGCTGCACGTGTCGCCCAACACCGTGCGCACCCACGTGCAGAGCATCCTGCACAAGCTCAAGGTGCACTCGGCGCTGGCGGCCGTGGCCATCGCCCGACGCGCCGGCATCACCGGGACCCGGCTCACCGCCTGACGTGTCGGCGCGCGGCCGAGGTCCGGCCGAGGTCCGGCCGTCCGGCCGTGGGGTCGGCAGCTAGGAGCCGCGGGGGAGCTCCAGCAGGTGCTCGGAGCGCACGCCGCTGGGGTCGCGCCGGGCGAGCCAGAGCAGGAGTCCCGCCAGCGGACCGGTCACCTCCGCGGCATCCGTTGCGTCCTGCCCGCCCAGCCCCCACGTGTCGCCCTCGTCGGAGCGCAGCGACAGGACGAGGTCGGGCGCGGCAGCGCGCAGCCGGGTGACCGCGTCGTCGACGAACCGGCGCGCGAGGTCCGGCTCCAGATCGGCGAAGGTGAAGCCTGCGGCGAGGTCGACGTGGTGGAAGACCACCTCGCGCAGCCGCAGCAGCGGCAGCAGGTCCGGCGACACGGCGAGGCCGCCTCGCATCTCCACCTGCTCGACGGCCCGGGGCGCGGTCGCGAGCCGTTCCAGCACCGGGGCCAGCGCCTCGGCCGTGCTGCGGACGTCCTCGACCAGGTCGTCCAGCGGTCGTCCTGCGCCCGCCTCGATCTCCGCGTCGCGGGCCCGCGTGCCGCCGGGGTACATGTCCCGCCGTTCGCCGTCCATCGCCCACTGCGCCAGCCGGTCGATCGCCTCGGCGTTGCGGGCCACGTGGGTCAGGACGTGCCCGCGGGTCCACCCGTCGCAGAGCGAGTCCGCAGCCGGGTCGTCCAGCGTGCGGGCGGTGGCGAGGAGGCGGTCGGTGTGGGCGGCCAGGGCGGCCAGCTGGGACTCCATGCCCGAAGGCTAGGAGCCCGAGCGCTCCGGCGCACGGTCCGCCCCGTCTGCGTCACCGTTTCGCAGCGCCGGCTCCGGCGTGACGGGGTCCGACGCCGCCGTCCCCTCGGACGCGGTGGTCCCGCCCGGCGACGCGACACTCCCATTGGCCGGGGTCTGCGCCGGGGGCTCGCCGGGTGCGCCCTTCGCCGCTCCCGTCCTCGTGGCCGCCGCCAGCGCGTGTGCGGCCCCGATGAACGCCAGGTGCGAGAACGCCTGCGGGAAGTTGCCCACCATGCGGCCGTTCGCCGGGTCGTACTCCTCCGAGACCAGCCCGACGTCGTTGAAGAGCGTCACGAGGCGGTCCATGAGGGCGGTGGCCTTGTCGACCTGGCCGCTCACGGCATACGCGCTCACGAGCCACCACGAGCACGCCAGGAACGGGTGCTCGTCCCCGGCGAGGCCGTCGACGCCGCTCTGGGTGCGGTAGCGCAGCAGGAAGCCGTCGCGCATGAGGTCCTGCTCCACGGCTGCGATGGTGCCGAGCACGCGCGGGTCGTCCGGCGGGAGGAACCCGACGAGCGGGATGAGCAGGAGGGAGGCGTCGACCTCCCGGGTGTCGTAGTGCTGGGTGAACGTGCCCCTGTCGGCGTCGTACCCCTTCGCGAGGATCTCCTCGCGCACCCGGTCGCGCAGCTCGCGCCACCGGTCGACGGGTCCCTCGAGACCCCACTCCTCGACCCCGCGCACGGCCCTGTCCAGCGCGGCCCAGACCATGACCCGCGAGTGGGTGAAGTGCCGCCGCGGTCCGCGGATCTCCCAGAGCCCGTTGTCGGGGGCGTCCCAGTGGCGCGCCAGCTCGTCGACGAGGACCCGCTGCATCGCCCACGCCTGGGGCAGCACCTCCAGGCCCCTGCGACGGGCCTCGTCGAGTGCGATCATCACCTCGCCGAGCACGTCGGACTGCCGCTGCTCGACCGCGCCGTTGCCCACGCGCACCGGCACGGAGCCGGCATACCCGGGCAGGTGCTCCAGCGTGCGCTCGGGCAGCCGTCGGGCGCCGTCGACGGCATACATGATCTGCAGGTCCTCGGGGTCGCCGGCGACGGCGCGCACGAGCCAGTTGCGCCACAGGCGCGCCTCGTCGACGTACCCGGAGGCGAGAAGCGCCTCGAGCGTGAGGGAGGCGTCGCGCAGCCAGCAGTACCGGTAGTCCCAGTTCCGCTCGCCGCCGAAGTCCTCCGGGAGGCTGGTCGTGGGCGCGGCCACGATGCCGCCGAACCGCGAGTGGGTGAGGGCCCGGAGGGTGAGGAGCGACCGGACCACCAGGTCGCGGTGCGGTCCCTCGTAGTCGCAGCGCGACGCCCAGTGGGTGGAGACCCGGATGGTCTCCTCTGTGCGGCTGTCGATGTCGATCGGCGGCGGCACCGGCTCGTACGACGGGAACCACGTCGTGGAGAACGTGTGCGTCTCCCCGGCGCGGACCTCGAACTCGTCGACGTGCCGCCCGTCGTGGGCGGACGGGAGCCGGGTGCCACGCAGCACCAGCATGTCGGGGCCGGCGACCGCCCGGATGACGTCGCTGTCGAGGCGGTGCCCGGTGCCGCGCGACACCCACGGACGCACCTGGCCGTACTCGAACCGGACCACCCACTCGTGCCGCATGGCCACGACGCCGTGCAGCCCCTCGACGCTGCGCACGATGTCCGCGCGCCCGTCGCCGATCGGCATGAGGTCGGTCACCTTCACCGCGCCGGTGGCGGTCTCGTGCACGGTCTCGAGCACGAACGAGTGGTCGAGGTAGCGACGGGTGCTGCGGGCCTCGTCCCTCGGCCCCAGCAGCCACCGGCCGTGCTCGGGCGTGCCCAGGAGCGCCGCGAAGCAGGCAGGGGAGTCGAACCGGGGCAGGCAGAGCCAGTCGATCGAGCCCTGCCGGCTCACGAGCGCCGCGGTCTCCGTGTCGCCGAGCAGCGCGTACTCCTCGATGGGCGTGCTCTCGTGGCCGGGCATGCGGCGACTGTATGCCGGGTCCCGGCGGGCCCGCACGCGGGCGCGCGGAGGGCTCCGACGGGCGATGTCGGTGGCCCCACCTACGATGGACACCGTGACTTCCGCCCTGCCCGCACGCCGTCCGACGCACGACCAGCTCATCGTCCGCGGGGCCCGCGAGCACAACCTCCGCGACGTCTCGATCGAGCTTCCGCGCGACTCGATGATCGTGTTCACCGGCCTCTCGGGCTCCGGCAAGTCCTCGCTGGCGTTCGACACCATCTTCGCCGAGGGCCAGCGGCGGTACGTCGAGTCCCTCTCCGCCTACGCCCGCCAGTTCCTCGGCCAGATGGACAAGCCGGACGTCGACTTCATCGAGGGCCTGTCGCCGGCCGTGTCGATCGACCAGAAGTCGACGAACCGCAACCCGCGCTCGACCGTCGGCACCATCACCGAGGTCTACGACTACCTCCGCCTGCTCTTCGCCCGCGCGGGGCGCCCGCACTGCCCCGTCTGCGGCGAGCCCATCACCCGGCAGAGCCCGCAGCAGATCGTCGACCGGCTGCTCGAGCTGCCCGAGCGCACGCGCTTCCAGGTCCTCGCGCCGGTGGTCCGGGCGCGCAAGGGCGAGTACGTCGACCTGTTCGCCGAGCTGCAGACCAAGGGCTTCTCCCGCGCCCGGGTCGACGGCGAGGTCGTCTCGCTCACGGAGCCGCCGAAGCTGGAGAAGCAGGTCAAGCACACGATCGACGTCGTCGTCGACCGCCTCGTGGCCAAGGGCGACGACGCGGGGTCCAAGCGCCGCCTCACCGACTCGGTCGAGACGGCCCTGTCCCTCGCGGGTGGTGTCATGGTGGTGGAGTTCGTCGACCGCGACGCCGACGACCCGGAGCGCGAGCGCCGCTTCTCCGAGAAGATGGCCTGCCCCAACGACCACCCGCTGGCGATGGACGAGGTCGAGCCGCGCTCGTTCTCGTTCAACAGCCCGTTCGGCGCCTGCCCCAAGTGCACCGGGCTCGGCACCGAGCTCGAGGTCGACCCCGAGCTGCTCGTGCCCGACGAGGACCTCTCCCTGGCCGAGGGCGCGATCGCCCCATGGGCCCAGGGGAGCGGGTCGGCCGAGTACTTCCAGCGCGTCATGACCGCGCTGGCCGAGGACCTCAAGTTCTCGATGGACACCCCGTGGCACGCCCTGCCGGCCCGCGCCAAGGAGGCGCTGCTGCACGGGCAGAACTACAAGGTGCACGTCCGCTACCGCAACCGCTACGGCCGCGAGCGCTCGTACACGACCGGCTTCGAGGGCGTCGTGCCGTTCGTCCGCCGCCGCCACTCCGAGACGGACTCGGAGTGGAGCCGCGAGCGCTACGAGGGGTACATGCGCGAGGTCCCCTGCCCCGAGTGCAAGGGCGCGCGCCTCAAGCCCGAGTCGCTGGCGGTCCTGCTCGGCGGCCAGTCGATCTCGGCGGTCTGCGCGATGGCGATCGCCGACTGCGCGACCTTCCTCAAGGAGGTCGACTTCAGCCCGCGCGAGCGGCAGATCGCCGAGCGCGTCATCAAGGAGATCGAGGCGCGCCTCGGCTTCCTGCTCGACGTCGGCCTCGACTACCTCTCGCTCGACCGGCCGGCCGGCACCCTGTCCGGTGGCGAGGCACAGCGCATCCGGCTCGCGACGCAGATCGGGTCCGGCCTCGTCGGCGTGCTCTACGTCCTGGACGAGCCGAGCATCGGCCTGCACCAGCGCGACAACCACCGGCTCATCGAGACCCTGACGCGGCTGCGCGACCTGGGCAACACGCTCATCGTGGTCGAGCACGACGAGGACACCATCGCCACCGCTGACTGGGTCGTCGACATCGGCCCGGGCGCGGGGGAGCACGGCGGTGTCGTCGTGCACTCCGGCACCGTCAAGGGCCTGCTCGAGCACCCCGACTCGGTCACGGGCAAGTACCTGTCCGGCCGGCTCGAGATCCCCACGCCGTCGGTGCGCCGCCCGCGCGAGAAGGGCCGCGAGGTCAAGGTCGTCGGGGCGCGCGAGCACAACCTCAAGGGCGTCGACGTGTCGTTCCCGCTGGGGACCCTCACCGCGGTCACCGGCGTGTCCGGCTCCGGCAAGTCGACCATGGTCAACGACATCCTCTACAACGTGCTGGCCAACAAGCTCAACGGGGCCCGCCACGTCCCCGGCCGGCACAAGACGGTCACCGGCCTGCAGCACCTCGACAAGGTGGTGCACGTCGACCAGAGCCCGATCGGCCGCACGCCGCGGTCCAACCCGGCGACGTACACCGGGGTGTTCGACGCGATCCGCAAGCTGTTCGCCACGACGACCGAGGCCAAGATCCGCGGCTACCAGCCCGGCCGGTTCTCGTTCAACGTCAAGGGGGGCCGCTGCGACGCCTGCTCCGGGGACGGCACGATCAAGATCGAGATGAACTTCCTGCCGGACGTCTACGTCCCGTGCGAGGTCTGCCACGGTGCCCGGTACAACCGGGAGACCCTCGAGGTGCACTTCAAGGGCAAGACGATCGCCGACGTCCTCGACATGCCGATCGAGGAGGCCGCGGAGTTCTTCGCCGCCGTGCCGGCCATCGCGCGGCACATGAAGACGCTCAACGACGTCGGCCTCGGGTACGTCCGGCTCGGCCAGCCCGCGCCCACCCTCTCCGGCGGTGAGGCGCAGCGCGTCAAGCTCGCGTCGGAGCTGCAGAAGCGGTCGACCGGCCGGACCATCTACGTCCTCGACGAGCCGACGACGGGTCTGCACTTCGAGGACATCCGCAAGCTGCTGCTCGTGCTCCAGGGCCTGGTCGACAAGGGCAACACGGTCATCGTCATCGAGCACAACCTCGACGTGATCAAGAACGCCGACTGGATCATCGACATGGGTCCCGAGGGCGGCAGCGGCGGTGGCCTGGTCATCGCCGAGGGCACGCCCGAGGAGGTCGCGCAGGTCGAGGCGAGCCACACCGGCCGGTTCCTCGCCCCGGTGCTCGCCAAGAGCGCCCGCACCCCGACCCGGGCGACCGGCAGCCGGGCGACGAAGAAGACCGCGGCCGCCTCCGCCGCGACGAAGCGCACGGCGACCCGGGCGACCGCGAGCACGACGAAGGCTGCCGCGCGGACGACCACGACGAAGCCGGCCACGATGACGAAGAAGGCGGCCACGACGAAGAAGAAGGCCCCCCGCACTCCCGGCTGATTCCCCACTTGTTGCCACGTCGTGGTCACTACGAGGGGTCCTGAGTGCTTTCGTGACCACCACATGGCAACAAGTGGGGTTGGGCAGGGCATGCCGAACGGCCCCGGAGGGAATCCCTCCGGGGCCGTTCGTCGTGCTCGCTCGCGTGGGGCTAGACGTCGCCGCCGAGGTACGCGGCCTTGACGGCCGGGTCGTTGGCGAGCTCCTCGCCGGTGCCCTCGCGGACGATCTCCCCGGTCTCCAGGATGTAGGCGCGGTGCGCCCGCTTGAGCGCCTGGGCGGCGTTCTGCTCCACGAGCAGCACCGTCGTGCCCTGCTTGTTGATCTCCGTGATGATCTCGAAGATCTGCTGGATGAGCTTGGGCGCCAGCCCCATGGACGGCTCGTCGAGCAGCAGCAGCTTGGGCGAGGCCATGAGCGCGCGCCCGATGGCCAGCATCTGCTGCTCGCCACCGGACATCGTGCCCGCGACCTGCGTCCGGCGCTCCGCCAGCCGGGGGAAGAGCCCGAAGACCCGGTCGAGGTCCTCGCGGACCTTGCCCGACTTGCGGTCCTTGCGCGCGTAGGCGCCCATGTCGAGGTTCTCGGTGACCGTCATGCCGACGAAGCAGCCGCGACCCTCGGGGGACTGGGCAATCCCCAGGACCGGCCGGTCGTGCGCCGGCATGGACGTGATGTCCTGGCCCTCGAAGCGGATCGAGCCGGCCCGGACGGGGCGCAGGCCCGACACCGTCTTCATCGTCGTCGTCTTGCCCGCCCCGTTGGCCCCGATGAGGGTGACGACCTCACCCTCCTCGACCCGGAACGAGATGTTGCGGATCGCCTCGATGCGGCCGTAGTTGACGCAGAGGTCGTCGACCTCAAGAAGCATTCTCATCCACTCCCAGGTAGGCGGCGATGACCGCGGGGTTGTCCTGGATCTCTGCCGGCTTGCCCTCGGCGATTTTCTTGCCGAACTCGAGCACGACGATCCGGTCGGTGACGCCCATGACGAGCTTCATGTCGTGCTCGATGAGCAGGACGGTGTAGCCCTGGTCGCGGATCGACTGGATGAGCTCCATGAGCCGGGCCTTCTCGGCCGGGTTGAAGCCGGCCGCGGGCTCGTCGAGGCACAGCAGCTTGGGGTTGGTCGCCAGCGCCCGCGCGATCTCGAGCCGGCGCTGGTCGCCGTAGGGGAGGTTCCGGGCGAGCTCGTCGGCACGCTTCTCCAGGCCCATGAACTTGAGCAGCTCGTAGGCGCGGTCCATGCCCTCGGCCTCCTCCGCCTTGTGCTTGGGCAGGCGGAGCAGGGCCGTCCCCATGCCGGTGGAGTGGTGCGCATCGGCACCGACGAGCACGTTCTCCAGCGCGGTCATGTTGTGGAAGAGGCGGATGTTCTGGAACGTGCGCGCGATGCCCAGCTTGGTGATCTGGAACTTCTTGCGCCGCCCGAGCGGCTCGCCCAGGAAGCGGACGTTCCCCGAGGTGGGCTGGTAGACGCCGGTCATCACGTTGAAGCACGTCGTCTTGCCGGCGCCGTTGGGGCCGATCAGCCCGAGGATCTCCCCGGTGTTGATGTGGAACGAGACACCGTCGAGGGCGGTGACGCCGCCGAAGCGCAGCGTGACGTCGTCGACCTCGAGCATCTTGCCCGCGGGGGTGTGCTGCACCTCGTCGACGGAGATGTCGACAGAGGTGTCGGGCGTCGCCTCCGTGTCGGGCCCGAGCACCGTGTCGTCGTCCACCCGGGGGCCCTTGGCGGGCTCGGGGGTGGCGGACGCCTGCGGGTCGGGGGTGGCGGCAGAGGGGGTGGTGTCAGACACGAGCGACTCCTTCCGCGTCGATCCGGTCGGGGGCGACCTCGTCGGCGTGTTTCGCGCGGACCGAGCGCCGTGGGGGCAGGAGCCCCTGCGGCCGGAAGATCGCCAGGGCCATCAGCGCGATGCCGAAGAGCAGGAAGCGGGCGTCGGACAGGAACCGGAACTTCTCGGGGGCCCACGTCAGCAGCGCGGCCGCGACGACGACGCCCCACCGGTTGCCCTGCCCGCCGACGACGACCATGGCGACGAACAGCACCGAGTAGAGGATGGTGAAGTTGTCGGGGTTGATGAACTGCTGCTTGGTGGCGAAGAGGGCCCCGGACAGGCCACCGATCGCGGCACCGGTGGCGAACGCCAGCAGCTTGAACTTGAACGTCGGCACGCCCATGAGCTCGGCGGCGTCCTCGTCCTCGCGGGTGGCCTCCCAGGCCCGGCCGACGCGCGAGTTCTGCATCCGCCAGTCGAGGAAGAGCACGATGATCACGAAGGTCAGGGCCAGCCAGTAGTAGGGCACCGAGTCGGTGACGCTGAACTCGAACGCCTTGCTCGTGTCGTCGAGGTTGAGCGTCGCGACGAGGCCGTTCCACTCCAGGTGGGGGACGGAGAACAGGACCACGCTCGGGGGCGTCGGGATGTTCGAGATCCCTCGGCTGCCGTTGGTGAGGGCGTCGCCGTTGACCAGGATCAACCGGACGATCTCACCGAAGCCGAGCGTCACGATGGCCAGGTAGTCACCGCGGACGCGCAGGGTGGGCGCACCCAGGACGATGCCGGACACGAGCGTCACGAGCATCGCGGCCGGGATGCACAGCAGCAACGGCAGCTTGCCGTGCTGCGAGCCCAGGACGCCCACGGTGTAGGCGCCGATCGCGAAGAAGCCGATGTACCCGAGGTCGAGCAGGCCGGCATACCCGATCACGATGTTGAGCCCGATCGCCACGAGCGCGTACAGCGCACACAGGAAGAGCACCGCACCGAAGTCGGAGTCCTGGGTCGTGATGAACGGCGGGTTCAGGACGGGGAGCAGGTAGATGACCACGACCAGGGCGAGGACCAGGACGATGCGGGCCCAGCGGGGGAGCGCCCGGTAGCGGGAGGCGACACCGGAGAAGAAGCTGCGGACACCGTTCATGCGCGTGCCTTTCCGAGGGACTCACCGAGCAGGCCGGTGGGTCGGAACAGCAGGATGACGACGAGGAGCGTGAACGACACGACATCCTTCCAGTTGGACCCGAAGATCGCGGAGCCGTAGCTCTCGGCCACACCGAGGACGAAGCCACCGAGGAGGGCGCCCCGCAGGTTGCCGATGCCGCCGAGGACCGCCGCCGTGAACGCCTTGACGCCCAGCAGGAAGCCGGCGTTGTACCGGGTCTGGCCGACCTTGATGAGGTACATCATCGCCGCGGCGCCGGCCATGGCGCCGCCGAGGACGAAGGTGAGCCGGATGACACGGTCCCGGTTCACGCCCATGAGCGCGGCGGCCTCGGGGTCCTGCGCGACGGCACGGATGCCGCGGCCGAGCCGGGAGCGCTTCACGAACTGGTCGAGCACGACCATCATGACGATGGCCGAGCCGAGGACGATGAGGTCCTTGTTGGAGACCTGGTAGTCACCGATCCTGAACAGCCGGACGGTGTTGATCTGCAGCGGGAAGGGGGAGGCCTCACGGGGGCGTCCCACGTAGTCGCCCAGCTTCACGTCCAGGCCCATGGCCTTGAACGGCTTGTCACGCAGGCCCATCGCCTCGGAGAGGGTGTACGAGGCGCCGATGGCGGAGATGAGCGCGATGAGCGGCGGGGAGTTGCGCTTGCGCAGCGGCCGGTATGCCACGAACTCCAGCGCGAGGGCGACGAGGGCGGAGACGAGCATCGCGGCCAGGAAGCCCACGATGAGGTAGCCGACCAGGCCTGCACCGGTGGCCTTGCCGCCGCCGATGGCGAGCAGGACCCACACCGCGGCGAAGCTGCCCCACATGAAGACCTCGGAGTGCGCGAAGTTGATCAGGCGCAGGACGCCGTAGACCAGCGTGTACCCGAGGGCGATGAGGGCGTAGATGGCCCCGAAGGCCAGTCCCGTGATCGTGAGTTCCCAGAAGTGGTTGAGCAGAAGATCCATCAGACCTCCGTGTGAGGGGGGACCTGCACGGGTCGGCGCCCGAGGGGTGACGGCCGGCCCGGTCCCGGCGTCCGGGTGGGAACACGGTAGCGGCCAGGACCCTGACTGAGGAGGGTCCTGGCCGCTACCAGTGCGTCGTTACTTGATTTCCTGGTCGGGCACGATCTTGCCGCCGGTCACCTTGTAGGCCCACACGGAGACCTCGGCCGGCTCGCCCTTGGAGTCGAACTTGACCTTCTTGGTCACGCCCTGCTTGTCGTAGGAGGCGATGAAGGAGTTCATGTCCGAGGAGGACGTCTTGCCGGCAGCGATGGCGTCGAGGAAGACGTTCGCCGCGTCGTAGGCCTCGGCCGAGTACGTGGCCGGGTCGGAGTTGTAGGCCTTCTTGTAGGCCGCCGCGAAGTCGGGCGCCTTGTCGGGCGGCAGGCACGGGCAGGTGAGGATGGAGCCCTCGGCCGCCTGGCCGGCACCCTTGATGAAGCCGTCGTCCTTGACGCCGTCAGCCGCGACGAACGTGCCGGTGAAGCCACCGTCCTTGAGCTGCTTGACCAGCTTCGAGGCGTTCGAGTAGTAGCCGCCGTAGAAGAACGCGGTCGCGCCAGACGCCTTGGCCTTGGTCACGGTCGGGGAGAAGTCGTCCTGCTTGCCGTCGGCAGCGGTCTCGTCCGTGCCCACGACCAGCGAGCCGAGGTCCTTCTTGACGATGTCCGCGAGGCCCTTGCCGTACTCGGAGGTGTCGTCGGAGACGAAGACCTTCTGGGCCTTGAGGATGTCCTTCATGTACTTGGCGGCCGCCGGGCCCTGGGTGGCGTCGTTGCCGAGGATGCGGTGGAAGGTCTTCCAGCCGTTCTCCGCGAGCGCCGGGTTGGTGGCGGAGGCCGTGATGATGTTGAGGCCGGCCTTGTCGAAGATCGGGTCGGCGGCCTTGGACTCACCCGAGAACGCCGGGCCGACGATGCCCACGAGCTTCTTGTCGGTGACGGCCTTCTGCGCCAGCCCGGGCGCGATGGCCGGGTCACCCTGGGAGTCGAAGGAGACGAGGGTGACCTTGCAGCTCGAGTGCTTCTCGTTGTACTGGTTGACGGCGAGCTCGGCACCGTTCTTGATGTTGATGCCGAGGTTGGCCGCGTCACCGGTCAGGGCGCCGAAGAAGCCGATCTTGAGGTCACAGGCCTTGCCGCCGCCGGCGGAACCGCTGCCGCCACCGCTCGTGCCACCACAGGCACTCAGGGCGAGCGCGGCGGCAACCACCGGCGCGCCGATCTTGAAGACAGAACGCAAGACTCCTCCTGAAGTCAATCGTGCTCGCGGGCACGTAGGGGCAACCCGCGCGAGCCCCGGGGGTGGGGTTTGAGGAGACTATGCCTCCCCATGTGCTGCCGGGGGGAGGTGCTTGGGGTCAGCGTGACCGTGTCGTTACCAGGCCGCGTCCCCGCGCGGTGAACCGACGACGGCCCCCGCACGTTTCCCACCGTGTCGGCAACTCCCGCACCGGGCGGCTCCCAGACGCCACCTGCATACTCGGCCACCGAGGCACACCCCGAGCCCAGCTCCCGAAAGGCGAACCCATGACCCACCCCGAAGACCACAGCGCCACCGGTCCCACGCGTCGCACCCTCCTGGCCATCGCGGGCATCGCCGGCGTCGGGGTGGTCGCCGGCTGCAGCTCGGGCCAGGACGTGGGGAGCGCGGTCGACTCGGCCACGAGCTCGGCGAAGGAGGCCGTCAAGCAGGCGATCGACAAGGCGACGATCCCGGTCGGGGGCGGCAAGATCTTCCCGGACCAGAAGGTCGTCGTGACCCAGCCCAAGGCGGGGGAGTTCAAGGCGTTCACCGCTGTCTGCACCCACCAGGGCTGCATCGTCAGCAAGGTCGAGAACGGCGTGATCACCTGCGGGTCCCCGTGCGGTCACGGCAGCGAGTACGACGCCGCCACCGGCCAGGTCAAGGTCGGTCCCGCCCCGAGCCCGCTGGCCGAGAAGAAGGTCACCATCAGCACGGACGGCATCACCGTCAGCTGAGGCGACCGCGTCGTCCGGCGGGTCACCCGCGTCGTCGGGGGGTCGACCGCGTCGTCGGGCCGTCGGACCGCGTCCATAGAGTGGGGTCGTGGCTGACCCGTCGACCTACCGCCCCGCGCCCGGCGAGATCCCGGTCGACCCGGGCGTCTACCGGTTCCGGGACCGCACCGGCCGGGTCATCTACGTCGGCAAGGCCAAGTCGCTGCGGCCGCGGCTGTCCTCGTACTTCCAGGACCTGGCCCAGCTGCACCCGCGCACGCAGACGATGGTCACGACGGCGACCAGCGTCGAGTGGACCGTGGTGTCCACCGAGGTCGAGGCCCTCCAGCTCGAGTACTCGTGGATCAAGGAGTTCGACCCGCGGTTCAACGTCAAGTACCGCGACGACAAGTCCTACCCGTACCTCGCGGTGACCCTGGGTGAGGAGTACCCGCGTGCGCAGGTCATGCGGGGCGCGAAGCGCAAGGGCACCCGCTACTTCGGGCCGTACGCCCACGCGTGGGCGATCCGCGAGACGCTCGACCTGCTGCTGCGGGTCTTCCCGGTGCGCACCTGCTCCTCGGGCGTGTTCAAGCGCGCCGGCCAGGTCGGCCGTCCCTGCCTCCTCGGGTACATCGACAAGTGCTCGGCCCCCTGCGTGGGCCGGGTGAGCGCGCAGGAGCACCGGGCGATCGCCGAGGACTTCTGCGACTTCATGGGCGGCGACACCACCCGGTTCGTCAAGCGGCTCGAGCGCGAGATGGCGGCCGCGTCGCGCGAGCTCGAGTTCGAGCAGGCGGCCCGGCTGCGCGACGACCTCGTGGCGCTGGGCAAGGCCCTCGAGAAGTCCGCGGTCGTGCTCGGGGACGGCACGGACGCCGACGTCTTCGCGCTGGCCGAGGACGGCCTCGAGGTGGCCGTGCAGGTGTTCCACGTGCGGGGCGGACGCATCCGCGGCCAGCGTGGCTGGGTGGCCGAGATGGATGCCGAGTCCGTGCCCGAGGTCGTGGGGCACCTGCTGCAGCAGGTGTACGGCGGCGAGACCGGCGAGGGCGTCCCCCGCGAGGTCCTCGTCCCCGTCCTGCCCGAGGACGACGACGCCGTCGCCGAGTGGCTGGGGGCGCTGCGCGGGTCGGGGGTGCAGCTGCGGGTCCCGCAGCGCGGCGACAAGCGCACCCTGCTCGAGACCGTGCGCCGCAACGCCGAGCAGTCCCTGGCCCGGCACAAGCTCGCGCGCGCCGGGGACCTCACGGCCCGCAGCCAGGCGCTGCAGGAGCTGCAGGAGACGCTCGAGCTCGCTGATGCGCCCCTGCGGATCGAGTGCTTCGACATCAGCCACATCCAGGGCTCGCAGGTCGTGGGCTCGATGGTCGTCTTCGAGGACGGCCTGGCCCGCAAGTCCGAGTACCGCCGGTTCGTCATCCGTGGCGAGCAGGTGGACGACACGGCGGCCATGGACGAGGTGCTGACCCGGCGGTTCCAGCGCTACCTCGAGGAGCGCGACAGCGCCTCCGACGTCGAGCTCGGCCCCGACAGCGACAGCGGGCCCGAGCGGATCGACCCCGACACGGGACGTCCCAAGAAGTTCGCCTACCCGCCCAACCTCGTGGTGGTCGACGGCGGCCTCCCGCAGGTCAACGCCGCCCGGGCCGCCCTGGACCGGCTCGGGATCGACGACGTCGCGGTGGTGGGCCTGGCCAAGCGGCTCGAGGAGGTCTGGGTGCCGGGGCAGGAGTACCCCGTGATCCTGCCGCGCACCAGCGAGGGCCTCTACCTGCTCCAGCGGGTCCGCGACGAGGCGCACCGCTTCGCCATCACGTTCCACCGCCAGCGGCGCTCCAAGGCGATGACCGCGAGCGCGCTCGACGGCATACCGGGGCTGGGGGAGTCGCGGCGCAAGGGGCTGCTGCGGCACTTCGGCTCCGTGAAGAAGGTCCGGGCCGCCTCGGTCGAGGAGCTCCAGGCGGTTTCGGGCATCGGGCCTGCGCTGGCGGCCACGATTGCGGCAGAGTTGTCCTCGGAGGGGTCGCCCGTGCCCGCGGTGAACCTCATGACCGGTGAGATCGTCGACGACGAGGGGCAGCAGTGAGCACTGGCGCGCAGGACGCCCAGCCCGAGCAGCACGCCCAGGACGAGCCGTCCACCGAGCCCGAGCAGGCCGCCGAGGGCGCGCTGCCCGCCGAGGCGGAGCGGCAGGCACCCGAGCACCCCGAGGGACCCGGTGACGCTGCTCCCGGCCTGCGCCAGGGTGAGCTCGTCATCCTGACCGGCATGTCCGGGGCGGGCCGCTCCACGGCGGCCAACGTGCTCGAGGACTCCGGCTGGTACGTCATCGACAACCTGCCGCCGCACCTCCTGGTGTCCCTGGTGGAGCTCACCCACGGGACGCCGCGACCTGCCGACCTGCCGCGCCTGGCCGCCGTCGTCGACGTCCGCGCCCGCGGCTTCTTCGCCCACCTGCAGACCGCCATGAACGAGCTGGCCGACCGCGGCTGGAAGCCCAGCCTGGTCTTCCTCGACGCGACGGACGAGGCGCTGGTGCGCCGGTTCGAGTCGGTCCGCCGGCCACACCCGCTGCAGGGGGAGGGACGGCTGCTCGACGGGATCACCCGCGAGCGGGAGATGCTGGCCGACCTGCGCGCCCGCGCCGACGTCGTCATCGACACCTCCGGCCTGAACGTCCACCAGCTCGCCAAGAAGGTCCACCCGGTCTTCTCGTCCGAGCGCGGGCCCAGGCTGCGGATCGCCCTGATGTCGTTCGGGTTCAAGTACGGCGTGCCGCTCGACGCGGACTTCGTCTTCGACATGCGGTTCCTGCCGAACCCGTTCTGGATCCCCGAGCTGCGGCCGTTCACGGGTCAGGACCAGCCGGTCGCGGAGTACGTCATGCGCCAGCCCGGGGCCGAGGAGTTCATCGACCGGGTGGTCGACCTGATGGTGCCCGTCACGGCCGGGTACCTGCGTGAGGGCCGGCGCTACGTCACCCTCGCCGTGGGGTGCACGGGCGGCAAGCACCGCTCCGTCGCGACGGCCGAGGCGCTGCGCCATCGGCTGTCGAGCGACGACATCGCCACGTTCGTCGTCCACCGGGACCTGGGGCAGGAGTGAGCCCGGTGGCGGACCGCACGGAGGGAGCGGCATGAGCGGGCCCGCCGTCGTCGCGCTCGGCGGGGGACACGGGCTGGCGGCGTCGCTCGAGGCGCTCAAGCTCGTCACCGACGACATCACCGCCGTCGTGACCGTCGCGGACAACGGCGGCTCGTCCGGGCGGCTCCGTGAGGAGTTCGGCGTGCTGCCGCCCGGTGACCTGCGGATGGCGGTCACGGCGCTGTGCGACGACACCGAGTGGGGCCACATCTGGCGCGACGTGCTGCAGCACCGGTTCCAGGGCACGGGCCCGCTGGCCGGACACGCCCTGGGCAACCTGCTCATCACCGCCCTCTGGGACCTGCACGACGACCCGGTGACCGGCCTGGACCTGGTCGGCCGGCTGCTCAACGCCCGGGGCCGGGTCCTGCCGATGGCCGCGGTCCCCCTGGAGATCACCGCGCAGGTGGCCGGGCTGGAGACGGTGGCGGACCCGGTCGGCGCGACCGGCACGACCGTCTCGGCCGTCTCGGCCGGCGCAGAGGCTGCCGGCGGCGACGGCACACGCACCGACGGCACGGAACCCGGCGCCGCGACGGCCACCGAGGTCGTCACGACGGTCCGCGGCCAGGTGGCGGTGGCCCGCACGCGCGGCACCGTGCGCAGCATCGCCCTCGAGCCGGCCGACCCGCCGGCGGCTCCGGCAACGGTGGAGGCCGTCCTCGACGCCGACTGGGTGATCCTCGGCCCGGGGTCGTGGTTCACCTCGGTGATGCCGCACCTCATGGTGCCCGCCCTGCGCGAGGCCCTCCACGACACGACCGCGCGGCGCTGCCTGACCCTCAACCTCGAGCACTCGGGCGAGACGGCCGGGATCTCGGCCGCCGGGCAGCTCGAGGTCCTGGCCGACCACGCCCCGCGGATGCGGTTCGACGTCGTCCTCGCCGACCCCGGTGCGGTCGACGACGAGGAGGGCCTGCGCGCGACGGCCGGCCGGCTCGGGGCCGAGCTCGTGCTCGCCCCGGTCGCCCGGCGCGGGGCTCCCGGCCAGCATGACTCGCTGCGCCTCGCCGCGGCGTATCGTGACCTCTTCGGCTCCCGGGGCACGGCATGAACGAGATGGGCAGGATGAGCGGATGGCGATGACGGCACGCGTCAAGGACGAACTCAGCAGGCTGGACGTGACCAAGCCCTGCTGCCGCAAGTCCGAGGTGGCTGCCACGCTCCGCTTCGCCGGTGGGCTGCACATCGTGGGCGGACGCATCGTGGTCGAGGCCGAGCTGGACACGGCGAATGCCGCCCGGCGGCTGCGCAAGAGCATCACCGACCTGTACGGCCACCCGTCCGAGGTGCTGGTGCTCGCGGCGAGCGGGATCCGCAAGGGCAGCCGGTACGTCGTGCGCGTCGTGCAGGACGGGGAGGCGCTCGCCCGCCAGACCGGCCTCATCGACTCGCGCGGTCGCCCCGTGCGCGGCCTGCCGCCCAAGGTCGTCAGCGCGTCCTCCTGCGACGCCGAGGCCGCCTGGCGGGGCGCGTTCCTCGCCCACGGGTCCCTCACCGAACCGGGCCGGTCCTCCGCCCTCGAGGTCACCTGCCCGGGCCCGGAGGCGGCGCTCGCCCTGGTCGGTGCGGCCCGTCGCCTCGGCATCAGTGCAAAGGCCCGTGAGGTGCGTGGTGTGGACCGGGTCGTCATCCGCGACGGTGACGCGATCGGCGCCATGCTGACCCGGCTGGGCGCGCACGAGGCCGTCCTCGCCTGGGAGGAGCGCCGGATGCGGCGCGAGGTCCGCGCCACCGCGAACCGGCTCGCCAACTTCGACGACGCCAACCTGCGGCGCTCGGCCCGCGCGGCCGTCGCCGCCGGGGCACGCGTCCAGCGGGCCATGGAGATCCTCGGCGAGGACATCCCCGACCACCTGCGCGAGGCGGGCCAGCTGCGCCTGGAGCACAAGCAGGCCTCGCTCGAGGAGCTCGGGCAGCTCGCCCAGCCGCCGATGACCAAGGACGCCGTGGCCGGCCGCATCCGCCGCCTGCTCGCCATGGCCGACAAGCGCGCCGAGGACCTCGGCATCCCGGGGACGGACGCCAACCTGACCCCCGACATGCTCGAGGCCTGAGCGTGCGGGTCACCGTCGTCGGGACCGGCTACGTCGGCCTGTCCATCGCCGTGCTGCTGGCCGGGTCGCACGACGTCGTCGCCCTCGACATCGACGAGGCGCGGGTCGAGCGGCTGCGTGGGGGCCACAGCCCGATCGCCGACCCCGACATCGAGCGCCGCCTCGAGCGCGGGGGCATGCGGCTGTCGTTCACGACGGTGCCGGAGGAGGCGTATGCCGGCGCCGAGTTCGTGGTCGTGGCGACCCCGACCGACTACGACCCGGTCACGAACTACTTCGACACCTCGACCGTCGAGCAGGTGGCGTCCGACGCCGCCCGGCTCAACCCCGACGCCACCGTCGTCGTGAAGTCGACCGTGCCGGTGGGCTTCACCCGGTCGCTGGCGGCCCGGCTGGGGACGTCCGTCGTCTTCAGCCCGGAGTTCCTGCGCGAGGGCAAGGCCCTCTGGGACAGCCTGCACCCGAGCCGGATCGTGGTCGGCGACCGTGGGGAGCGGGGCAAGGCCTTCGCGGAGCTGCTGCGCAGCGCCGCCGACGAGCCCGAGGTGCCGGTGCTGCTCACCGACAGCACCGAGGCCGAGGCGATCAAGCTGTTCGCCAACACCTACCTCGCGATGCGCGTCGCCTTCTTCAACGAGCTCGACACCTTCGCCCTGACCCACGGCCTCGACACCCGCCAGATCATCGACGGCGTCGGTCTCGACCCGCGGATCGGCCCCGGGTACAACAACCCGTCCTTCGGCTACGGCGGCTACTGCCTGCCCAAGGACACCAAGCAGCTGCTGGCCAACTACCAGGACGTGCCGCAGAGCCTCATCGAGGCGATCGTGTCGGCGAACACCACCCGCAAGGACTTCATCGCCACCGACATCCTTCGCCGCAACCCCTCGGTCGTCGGCATCCACCGGCTCATCATGAAGTCCGGGTCGGACAACTTCCGGTCGAGCAGCGTGCAGGGGGTCATGAAGCGGATCAAGGCCAAGGGCGTCTCGGTCGTGGTCTACGAGCCGGCCCTCACGGCCGACACGTTCTTCGGCTCGCGGGTGGTTCGCGACCTCGCCGAGTTCACCGAGCTGTCCGACGTCGTCGTTGCGAACCGCATGGTGCCCGAGCTCGAGCACGTGGCCGACAAGGTGTACACGCGCGACCTCTTCGGCGGGGACGCCTGAGCACCCCGGGTTACCAGCCCGTACGCCGGACCACCCTGTCCGGTGCAGGGGCCAGCCGATAGGGTCGGGAGCGAAGCAAGCGTGCCGCGACCACGCGGCACTCGAACCCCTCTCGAAAGGGCAGGAACCCGTGACCGTTCGCGTTGGTATCAACGGCTTCGGCCGCATCGGCCGCAACTTCTACCGCGCCGTGCAGGCCTCCGGCGCCGACATCGAGGTCGTCGCCGTCAACGACCTCACCGACAACGCCACCCTGGCGCACCTGCTCAAGTACGACTCGATCCTGGGTCGCTTCGTTGGCGACGTGACGTCGACCGACGCCGACATCACCGCCGGTGGCAAGACGTTCAAGGTGTTCGCCGAGCGCGACCCGAACAACCTCAAGTGGGGCGAGCTGGGCGCCGACGTCGTCATCGAGTCGACCGGCATCTTCACCGACGCCACCAAGGCCAAGGTCCACCTCGACAACGGCGCCAAGAAGGTCATCATCTCCGCGCCGGCGAAGAACGAGGACGTCACGATCGTGCTCGGCGTCAACGACTCCGACTACGACGCCGACAACCACCACATCATCTCGAACGCGTCGTGCACCACGAACTGCCTCGGCCCCATGGCCAAGGCGCTCAACGACTCCGTGGGCATCGTCAAGGGCCTCATGACGACCATCCACGCGTACACCCAGGACCAGAACCTCCAGGACGGCCCGCACAAGGACCTGCGTCGCGCCCGCGCCGCGGCCCTGAACATCGTGCCGACCTCGACAGGAGCCGCCAAGGCCATCGGCCTGGTGCTGCCCGAGCTCAAGGGCAAGCTCGACGGCTTCGCCCTGCGCGTGCCGATCGCGACCGGCTCGGCCACCGACCTCACCTTCGAGGCGTCGCGCGAGGTGACGGCCGAGGAGGTCAACGCCGCGGTCAAGGCCGCCGCCGAGGGCCCGCTCAAGGGCATCCTGCGCTACACCGAGGACGAGATCGTCTCCAAGGACATCGAGACCGACCCGGCGTCGTGCATCTTCGACGCGGGCCTCACCAAGGTGATCGGCAACCAGGTCAAGGTCGTCGGCTGGTACGACAACGAGTGGGGCTACTCCAACCGCCTCGCCGACCTGACCGTGCTGGTCGGCTCCAAGCTCTGACCGACCGGTCCCACCCCACCGATACGGAGCTGGTCCGAATGCGTTCCATCGCCGACCTGGGCGACCTGCGCGGCAAGCGCGTGCTGGTCCGGTCCGACCTCAACGTGCCCCTCGACGGGAGCACGATCACCGACGACGGTCGCATCCGGGCCTCGGTCCCGACCATCACGGCCCTGTCCGGGGCGGGCGCACGCGTCGTCGTGTGCGCCCACCTCGGGCGGCCCAAGGGCGCGCCCGAGGACCGCTACTCGCTGCGCCCCGTGGCGGACCGTCTCGGCGAGCTGCTGGGCCGCGACGTCACCTTCGCCACCGACACGGTGGGGGAGAGTGCCCGGGCGGCGGTCGACGCTGCGCAGGACGGCGACGTCGTGCTCCTGGAGAACCTGCGGTTCAACCCGGGCGAGACCGCGAAGACCGACGAGGAGCGGGCCGAGTTCGCGCGCTCCCTGGCCGGGCTGGCGGACGCGTACGTCTCCGACGGCTTCGGCGTCGTGCACCGCAAGCAGGCGTCCGTCTACGACGTCGCCCGGCTCCTGCCGGCCGCCGTCGGCGGGCTCGTCGAGACCGAGGTCGGCGTGCTGCGCCGGCTCACCGAGGACCCCGAGCGCCCGTATGCCGTGGTGCTGGGCGGTGCGAAGGTGTCGGACAAGCTGGGCGTCATCGACAACCTGCTCCAGACCGCCGACCGGCTGCTCATCGGTGGCGGCATGGTCTTCACGTTCCTCAAGGCGCAGGACTACGAGGTCGGCACCTCGCTGCTCGAGGCCGACCAGGTCGAGACGGTCAAGGGCTACCTCGACCAGGCCAGGGAGCGCGGCGTCGAGATCGTCCTGCCGGTCGACGTCGTGGCCGCCACCGCGTTCTCCGCCGACGCCGACCACGAGGTCGTGCCGGCCGGGGCCATCCCCGCCGACCGCATGGGCCTGGACATCGGCCCCGAGTCCGGGGTCCTGTTCGCGGAGAAGCTCAAGGACTGCCGCACCGTGTTCTGGAACGGCCCCATGGGCGCGTTCGAGATGGAGCCGTATGCCGCGGGCACCGCCGCCGTGGCCGAGGCCCTCGTCGGGCTCACCCGGGACGGTGCGCTCACCGTCGTCGGTGGCGGCGACTCCGCCGCGGCCGTCCGCCAGCTCGGGTTCTCCGACGACCAGTTCGGCCACATCTCCACCGGTGGCGGCGCGAGCCTGGAGTACCTCGAGGGCAAGGAGCTCCCGGGGCTGACGGTCCTGGACGAGCAGGAGACGCAGGAGGACGCCGGCTGATGGCCGCGAAGACACCGGCCGGTCGCACGCCGCTCATGGCGGGCAACTGGAAGATGAACCTCGACCACCTCCAGGCGACGCACCTCGTGCAGAAGCTGGACTGGACCCTGCGCGACGGCAAGCACGACTTCGGTGCCGTCGAGGTGGCGGTCCTGCCGCCGTTCACCGACATCCGCTCGGTCCAGACGCTCATCGACGGCGACCGGCTCGACCTGCGCCACGGCGCCCAGGACCTGTCCCAGCACGACAGCGGCGCCTACACCGGCGAGGTGTCGGGCGCCTTCCTCGCCAAGCTCGGCTGCACCTACGTCGTCGTCGGGCACAGCGAGCGCCGCGAGTACCACCAGGAGACCGACGAGGTGGTGGCCGCCAAGGTGAAGGCCGCCTTCCGGCACGGGCTGACGCCCATCTTCTGCGTCGGGGAGCCCCTCGAGGTGCGCCAGGCCGGCGAGCACGTCGCGCACGTGCTCGCGCAGGTCGAGGCGGGCCTCGCGGACGTTCCGGCGGACAAGGCGCGGACGGTCGTCGTGGCGTACGAGCCGGTCTGGGCGATCGGCACCGGTGAGGTGGCCACGCCGCAGGACGCGCAGGAGGTCTGCGCGGCCATCCGGACCAAGCTCGCCGAGCTGTACTCCGGCGACCTGGCCGACGGCGTGCGGATCCTCTACGGCGGTTCGGTCAAGGCCGGGAACGTCGCTGCGATCATGGCCCAGGAGGACGTCGACGGTGCGCTGGTCGGGGGTGCCTCGACCGACCCGGCCGAGTTCGCCTCGATCTGCCGCTACCGGGACCACATGGCGACTGCGTGACCCTCGAGCAGGTATCCTGACCGCTGCTGCCGAAACGGCAGCAGGTACTGACGTCGACTCGAAGATGGGTGCTCCGTGGAAGCCGTGCGCATCGGCCTGCAGGTCCTGCTGGTCCTCGGGGGTCTGTTCCTGACCCTCCTGATCCTCCTGCACAAGGGCAAGGGCGGCGGCCTGTCGGACATGTTCGGTGGCGGCATGTCCACCTCCCTCGGCTCCTCCTCGGTCGCCGAGCGCAACCTCGACCGCTTCACGATCGCCGTCGGCATCGTGTGGTTCGCGTGCATCGTGGGCCTCGGTCTCATCGAACGCTTCTCCAGCTGACCCGGAAGGACACGACCCATGGCAGGTGGCAACGCAATCCGCGGCAGCCGTGTCGGCGCCGGCCCGATGGGCGAGGCCGAGCGCGGCGAGGCCGCCCCTCGCGTCTTCGTCTCGTACTGGTGCGCCAACGGCCACCAGACCCGGCCGAGCTTCGCCGAGGAGCCGGGCCTCGCGGTCCCCGAGACCTGGGACTGCCCGCGCTGCGGGTTCCCGGCCGGCCAGGACGAGGCGAACCCGCCCGCCCCGCCGAAGGTGGAGCCGTACAAGACGCACCTCGCGTACGTGAAGGAGCGGCGCTCGGACGCCGACGGCAAGGCCATCCTCGAGGAGGCCCTCGCCACGCTGCGTGACCGCAAGCTGATCCAGTAGCGGGTCGCCGCCAGGAGCGGCACCTCGCGTCGACGGCGCCCCCGGGACCACGGTCC
>NZ_JBHUYG010000069.1:0-22926 GCF_042668795.1 Pedococcus sp. NPDC057267
GGCCCGGTCCGCGTGGACCGGGCCCTTCTGGCACCAGTGGGTCAGACGTGCGTGGTGCCCCGGCGCCCGGTCATCCGCTCGTAGATGACGATGAAGATCGCCGCGAGGACGATGCCCGCGAGGAACGGGATGATCTTGAACCCGCCGTTGGAGTTGCTGTAGCCCAGCTGGTAGACCAGCCAGGAACCGACCAGCGAGCCCAGGATCCCCAGGATGATGGTCATGAGGACGGAGATGTTCTGCTTGCCGGGCAGCACCAGGCGGGCCAGCGCGCCGATGATGAGGCCCGCGATGATGGCGCCGATGATTGTCCCGATCATCGTTACTCCTTCTCCCCCGGGTGGAACCCGAGATCGGTGAGGGGTCGGGAATCGACCCTGACACCGACAACTCGACCACGGATGGTGCGACCTCGCACGTCAGCCAGGTCGGGCTCAGATGTTGCCGAACCCCACGCCGCGGCGCTCGGACTCGCCGATCTGGACGTAGCCGAGGACACCTGCGGGGACGAGGACCTGCCGGCCCTTCTCGCCGGTGAGCGTGAGCGGGGTGCCGTCCTCGATGGCGGCGGTGACGGCCTTGACGACCTCGTCCGCGCTCGCGTCGGTCTCGAAGGTGATCTCGCGGGCGACGTTCTGGACGCCGATCTTGACCTCCACGTGAGGTCCTCTCTCTCGAAACGGTGGGCACCCGGCATACGGGCGCATCGTGCTGCTGCCCAACCTAACGGCCGTCGCGGGCGGAACCTTCCCCGGCACGGCGCCGCGGGAGGCGTGTTCGCTCAGGGCGTCTCGGCGTCGACCTTCGGGAAGGACCCGAGCCCCCGCCAGGCGAGCGACCCGACGAGCCGGGCGGCCTCGTCCTTGGGGACGTCGCTGCCCTGGGCGAGCCAGTGGCGGGCGGACACCTGGGCCAGGCCGGTGAGGGCCATGCCGAGCAGGGAGGCGTCCTCCTCGTTGAGGCCGGTGTCCTCGGCGATCACCTCGGCGACGGCCTCGGCGCAGACCAGGCCGACGGCGTCGAGCCGGTTGCGGACCGCGGACTCGTTGGTGAGGTCGGACTCGAAGATCAGCCGGAAGGCCGCGCCGTCGCGCGACACGAAGTCGAAGTAGGCCGCGATCGAGGCGTAGACGCGCTCCTTGTTGTCGTGCGTCGACGCCAGCGCCTGGCGGACGAGCTGCTCGAGGGCCTCGGAGTGCTTGTCCAGCAGCGCCAGGTAGAGCTCGAGCTTGCCGGGGAAGTGCTGGTAGAGCACCGGCTTGGAGACGCCGGCCCGGTCGGCGATGTCGTCCATCGCGGCAGCGTGGTAGCCGGACTCGACGAAGGCCGCCTGCGCCGCCTCGAGCAGCTGGGCGCGGCGGGCGGAACGGGGCAGGCGCTGTCCGGGCTGGCGGGTGCCGGCGCGCTGGTCTGCGCTGAGCGACATTCGGGCCTCTCACGTCGAGGTGTCGCAGTCGGGCTGCGGGGTCGTGCACATCGTACGCACGGGTAACCGCCGCGTCGCCGTGTGCGGCGGCGGTGGCGCCGTGGGGGAGGGGCGGCGGCGCCGTAGGGGAGCGGCGGTGGCGCCGTGGAGGAGGGGCGGTGGCGTCGCCGGTCGCGGGTACTGTCGGGACATGGGCATCCCCCCGCTGGTGTCGCCCGGTCCGGAGCTGACGGCCGAGCAGAAGGCCCGCTACGCGCGGCACATCCTGCTGCCACAGATCGGCCTCGAGGGCCAGCGCCGGCTCGCCAACGCCCGCGTGCTCGTCGTCGGCGCCGGCGGCCTGGGTTCCCCGGCCCTGCTCTACCTCGCCGCGGCGGGGGTGGGCACGATCGGCGTGGTCGACGACGACGTCGTCGACGCCTCGAACCTCCAGCGCCAGGTCGTGCACGGCGTGGCCGACGTCGGGCGCCCCAAGACCGAGTCCGCGGCGGAGACCGTGGCGTCGGTGAACCCGCTCGTGAACGTCGTCCGGCACGACGTGCGGCTCGACTCCGCCAACGCGCTGGAGATCCTGGCCGACTACGACGTCGTGCTCGACGGCGCCGACAACTTCCCGACCCGCTACCTCGTCAACGACGCCTGCGTCCTGCTCGGCCTGCCGCACGTGTGGGGCTCGATCTACCGGTTCGACGGGCAGGTCTCGGTGTGGTTCGCCGGTGTCGGCCCCTGCTACCGCTGCGTCTTCCCGGACCCGCCGCCGCCGGACGCCGTGCCGTCGTGCGCCACGGGCGGCGTGCTCGGCGTCCTGTGCGCGTCGATCGGGTCGGTCCAGGTGGCCGAGGCGGTCAAGCTCATCACCGGCGGGGGCGAGCCGCTGGTCGGCCGCCTGCTCGTGCACGACTCGCTGCGCCAGACCTGGGACACGCTCACCGTGCGCGCCGACCCGGGCTGCCCGGTCTGCGGGGAGCGGCCGACGGTCACTGGGCTCGTGGACTACGAGCAGTTCTGCGCGGTGCCGGCGCCGTCGCACCCGTATGCCGCGGCCGGCCACGGCGCGGGCGCGGGCACGGGGGCCGACGGCACGGGTGCCGGGGGAGCGAGTGCCGCGGCCGCGGCATACGGGGAGGTCTCGGCGACCGAGCTGGCCCGGATGCTGAAGGAGCGGGACCGGGGCGACCGGGAGTTCGAGCTGGTCGACGTGCGCGAGCCGGGCGAGCGGGAGGTCGTGTCGATCCCGGGGGCGCGGGCGCTGCACCTCGACCGGTTCCGTGACGGGGTGGCGGCGGACGAGCTGCCCGAGGGCGTGCCGGTCGTGGTGATGTGCAAGTCCGGCGTGCGCTCGGCCGAGGCGGCCGGCCTGCTCGCCGCGTCGGGGCGCGCCGACGTCGCGAGCCTCAGCGGCGGTGTCCTGGCGTGGGTGCGTGACGTCGACCCGAGCCTGCCGGTCTACTGACGGCCGTGGTGACGCAGGAGAAGGACTTCGGGCTGCCGAGCGAGTTCGCCGACGACGTGCTCGACCTGGTGGACCAGATCCCCGAGGGCAAGGTGGCGACGTACGGCGACCTGGCCGAGATCCTCGGGCGCGGAGGTGCGCGCGGTGTCGGGTCGGTGATGGCCCGTTACGGCTCGGACGTCCCGTGGTGGCGGGTGATCCGGTCCGGCGGGTACCCGCCGCAGAGGCTCGAGGACGAGGCGGTCGCCCGGTGGCGCGAGGAGTCGACCCCGCTGGTCGGCGGGGCGCTCGGCCGCCGGGTGGACATGGCCCGCGGCCGGTGGGAGGGCCCGGGCTCGTGAGGCGGGGGTGTGTTCCCGCCTCGCAGCCCGCTCGTCTGCTCACACACCTGCGTCCCAGTGCGCGCAGAGCAGATCCGTGCGCAGAGGGACGCTCGTCTGTGCACAGACGAGCGTCCCGAGGGGCGAGGCGTGTCGGTTCCGGGGTGTCGGCCGTCGGTGATGGGATGAGGGCGTGCTGAAGCTGCGACGCGCCCCGGGCCTCGTGGTCGACCCGCCTGTCCTCGACGAGGTGCAGCAGGCGGTCGTCGACCACCGGGGCAGCGTGCTGCGCGTGCTCGGCGGACCCGGCACCGGCAAGACGACCACCGCGGTCGAGGTCGTCGTCGGCCGGGTGGAGCGTGACGCCCTCGCCCCCGACCAGTGCCTCCTGCTGACCTCCTCGCGCGTGGCCGCGGGCGAGCTGCGCCAGCGCGTCACCGCCCGTCTCGGGCGCACCTCGACCGAGCCGCTGGCCCGGACCCACCAGGCGTTCGGGTTCGGCATCCTGCGCCAGGCGGCGGCCCTGCGCGGCGACCCGGCTCCGAGACTGCTCAGCGGCCCCGAGCAGGACGTCATCCTGCGCGAGCTCCTGGCGGGCCACGCGTCCGGCGAGACCCCCGGGCCGCAGTGGCCGGAGCGGGTGCGGGAGGCGTTGCCCACCAAGGGTTTCCGCGCCGAGCTGCGCGACCTGCTCATGCGCGCCGTCGAGCACGACCTCGAGCCGCCGGACCTGCGCCGGCTGGGGGAGCAGCACGACCGACCCGAGTGGGTCGCCGCGGCGGACGTGCTCGAGGAGTACGACGAGGTGACGGCCCTGTCGGCGCCCGGTGCGTACGACCCGGCGTGGATCCTCGGGTCGGCCGCCGACCTGCTCGAGGAGGAGCCGGAGGCGATGGCGCGCGTCCGCGACGGGCTGCGGCTCGTCGTCGTCGACGACGCCCAGGAGCTCACCGCCGCGGCCGTCCGGCTGCTGCGCACGGTCCTGGCCCCGGGCATCGACCTCGTGCTGCTGGGCGACCCGGACACCGCCGTGCAGACCTTCCGTGGCGCGGACCCGCGCTTCCTCGCCGACCGGTGGCGCAGCCTGGGCGACGGACCCACCCTCGTCCTGCCCACGGCCCACCGCCTGCCCGCGGCCGTCCACGCGGCCGCCGCCCGGGTCGCGCCCAAGATCGGTGCGCTCGGCGGTGGCGCGCAGCGCCACGCGGCCCCCGGCCGGCCGGGCGGGACCGTGGACGTCCGGCTCCTGCGGGCCGTCAGCCAGGAGGCGAGCCTCGTGGCGGGCGAGCTCCGTGAGGCGCACCTGCGTGACGGGATGCCCTGGTCGCAGATGGCGGTCGTCGTCCGGGGGCAGGGCCGCACCGCGACGCTGCGGCGGGTGCTCATGGCCGCCGGGGTCCCCGTCGCGGGCAGTGCGACCGACCTGCCCGTGCGCGACGAGGTGGCCGTGCGCCCCCTCGTCATGCTGCTGCGCGTCGTGCTGGAGCTCGCGCAGGGCGAGGCCGACGTCGTGGCCCCGCAGGTCGCCGTCGACCTGCTGCTGTCGCCGCTCGGTGGCGCCGACGCGGTGAGCCTGCGTCGGCTGCGCCGGGCCCTGCGGCGCGAGGAGCTGGCCGCCGGTGGGGGACGCACGAGCGACGAGCTGCTGGCCGAGGCGCTGGTGTCCCCGGGTGCCCTGCAGGACCTCGGCATCGAGGCCAACCCCGCCCGCCGGGTGGCGACCATGCTCCGCGCCGGGCTCGACGCCGCCCGGCCGGGCACCGAGCCCGGGCGTCGGTGGGAGCACGGGGTCACCGCCGAGACCGTGCTGTGGGCGATGTGGTCCTCGGTGCGCCTCGGGCAGGAGTGGCGGGCGGCCGCCCTCGGCAAGGGGCCGGCTGCCGCCCGGGCCGACCGTGACCTCGACGCCGTCGTCGGGCTGTTCGACGCCGCCGCGCGCTTCAGCGACCGCCTGCCGCTGGCCGGGCCCGCGGAGTTCCTCACCCACATCGAGAGCCAGGACATCCCGGGCGACACCCTGGTCGCGCGCTCGCCGTCGGACGAGGCCGTCGTGGTGACGACGCCGCAGGCAGCCGCGGGCAGCGAGTGGCGCCTCGTGGTCGTGGCCGGGGTGCAGGAGGGCGTGTGGCCGGACCTGCGGCTGCGCGGCTCGCTGCTCGGCTCCGAGCAGCTGGTCGACGTCGTCTCCGGCCGCGACCCCGGCTTCCGCGCGGCCCAGGCCGCCGTGCGCTACGACGAGACCCGCCTCTTCCTGGTGGCCCTCACACGCGCCACCGAGCGGGTCGTGGTGACCGCCGTCCGCAGCGAGGACGAGCAGCCGTCGGTCTACCTCGACGTCGTGGACCCCGACACCGTGGAGCGCCTCGGCGACCGCCCCTTCACGGACGTGGCGCGCACGATGACCCTGCCGACGCTCGTCGGCGAGCTCCGGCGCCAGCTGGTCGACGGTCAGCCCCGCGACCGGCGGACCGCTGTCGCGGCGCTAGCCCGGCTCGCCGACGCGGGGGTCCCGGGGGCGGACCCGTCGCAGTGGTGGGTCCTGCGCTCGATCAGCGACGAGCGGCCCCTGCGGGAGGTCGAGCAGGAGGTGCGGGTCTCGCCGAGCAAGGTCGAGTCGTTCGGCCAGTGCGGCCTGCGGTGGCTGCTCAGCTCGGTGGGAGGCGACGGCCCGCGGGTGGGCGCTGCCGACATCGGCACCCTCGTGCACGACATCGCCGCCGAGCTCGGCGACGTCGACGCCGCCACCCTCGCGGCGGAGGTCGACGCGCGGTGGGCCCGGCTCGGTATGCCGCGGGGCTGGGTCTCGGACCGCCGGCGCGGCGAGGCGCACGAGATGGTCAACCGCCTCGCCGGCTACTTCGCGCAGGCGCAGGGGAAGGGCTGGACCAAGGTCGGCGCCGAGGTGTCGATGAAGGTGACGCTGGGGCGGGCGGTCGTGAGTGGTCGCGTGGACCGGCTCGAGCGCGGCCCGGACGGCCTGCGCGTGGTCGACTACAAGACCGGCAGCAGCAAGCCCAAGGCCGACGACCTCGCGACCCACCCGCAGCTGGGCGTCTACCAGCTGGCCGTGGAGCACGGCGCCTTCGGCGAGGGGGAGCGGTCGGCCGGCGCGGCCCTGCTGCAGATCGGCAAGGCCGCCGGCAAGAGCTACCAGGAGCAGCCGCAGGGCCCCCTCTCCGAGGCCGAGGACCCGCAGTGGGCGGGCCGGCTCGTGGCCGAGACTGCCGAGGGCATGGCCGCCGGCATCTTCCTCGCGCAGGTCGGCGAGCAGTGCAAGCTCTGCGCCGTCAAGGCGTCGTGCCCGGCGCAGCCCGAGGGGAGGGTGCTGTGAGCGGCCCGGGCAGCACGACGGACCTGCTCGCCGGGTCCGGACGCCTCGCGAGCCGGGAGGCGTCGCCCTCCGGCGCGGCAGGGCACCCACCGCACACCGCGGTGTCGCTCGCCGACGCGCTCGGCCTGCCGCGGCCGACGAGCCAGCAGGCCGCGGTGATCGAGGCCCCGCCGGACCAGCCCCTGCTCGTCGTCGCCGGAGCCGGCTCGGGCAAGACCGAGACGATGACCAGCCGGGTCGTCTACCTCGTCGCCAACGGGTACGTCGACCCCGACCAGGTCCTGGGGCTGACCTTCACCCGCAAGGCCGCGACCGAGCTGGCCGAGCGCATCGGCCTGCGGCTGCGCCAGCTGCAGGCCAAGGGCGTGTGGACTCCGCCCGACACCGACGACGAGACGGGGGCGGAGGTGCTCGGGGGCACCCCCACCGTCTCGACGTACCACTCCTACGCCGGCCGGCTCGTGCGCGAGCACGCCCTGCGGCTCGGGTACGAGAGCGAGTCCCGGCTGCTGTCCGAGGCTGCTGCCTGGCAGTACGCAGCCGAGGTCGTCGCGGCCTACGACGGACCGATGGACGACGTCACGGGAGCCGAGGCCACGGTCGTGAACGCCGTCGTCGACCTCGCCGGTGAGCTCGCCGAGCACCTGCGTACCCCGGCCGAGGTCTCGGCATACATCGCCCGGGTGGAGCAGGCACTCGCCGCGCTGCCCTCGGGGTCGACCCGCGCGGCAGGCCTGCTCAAGGGTGGCCGCGACCTGGTGGCCAACCTGCGGGCGCGGGCCGGCGTGCTGCCCATCGTCGAGCGCTACCTCGCGCTGAAGAGGTCGCGCGACGCCATGGACTTCTCCGACCAGATGGCGCTCGCGGCGACGCTGGCCCGGACCTTCGACGACATCGGGGCGATCGAACGGCAGCGCTACCGCGTGGTGCTGCTCGACGAGTTCCAGGACACCTCCGACGCCCAGCTGCAGCTGCTGCGCGCGCTCTTCGCGGCACCCGGCGAGCCGGTCCGGGTGACGGCCGTCGGCGACCCCAACCAGTCGATCTACGGCTGGCGCGGCGCGAGCGCGACCACGCTGTCGGCCTTCCGCCAGGCGTTCCGCACCGGTCCTGACCCCGTGCCGCGGGTACCCCTCACCACGAGCTGGCGCAACGACCGGCTCGTCCTCGACGTCGCCAACCGGGTCGCGGCCCCGCTGCGCGACACCTCCAGCGTGCAGGTCGAGCCGCTCGACGCGCGGGCCGACGCGGGGCCGGGCCGGGTCGACGTCGCCCGCGTGTCGACGGTCCGCGAGGAGGCCGACCTCGTCGCCCAGTGGCTCGGCGAGCAGCGGCGCGCCGGCTCGCGCTCGTTCGCGGTCCTGTGCCGCAAGCGGTCGCTGTTCGCGCCGGTCATCGACGCGCTGGAGCGCGCCGAGCTGCCGTACGAGGTCGTGGGCCTCGGCGGCCTGCTGCTCACCCCCGAGGTGGAGGACATCACCGCCCTGCTGCACGTCGTCCACGACCCCACCCGGGGCGACCAGCTCATGCGCCTGCTCACCGGTCCGCTGTGCCGGCTGGGCGCGGCCGACCTCGACGGGCTCATGGCCTGGGCGCGTCACCAGCAGGAGGTGCGGCTCGGCCACGGGCGCCCCGACCAGGAGGCGGCCGACGCCGACGCCGCCGACGGCGAGGCCCCCGAGCTCGGCGACGGCGACGCCGAGGCGGTCGGCGAGAGCGGTGTGCGCGACCAGTCGCCCGACAGCTCCGACACGGCGAGCATCGTCGAGGCCGTCGACGACCTGCCCCGGCCCGGCTGGCAGAGCTGGGACGGCCGCCGGATCGGCGACACCGCGCTCGAGCGGCTGCACGGGCTGCAGCAGACCATCCGCCGGCTCCGGGGGCTCACGGCCCTGCCGCTGGCCGACCTCGTCGGCGAGGCCGAGCGCGCCCTCGGGCTCGACATCGAGGTGCTCGCCCGGCCGGGGTACACCCCCAGCGTCGCCCGCGCCCACCTCGACGCCTTCGCCGACGTCGCCGCGAACTTCTCCATCAGCGCCGACCGGCCCAACCTCGGCGGCTTCCTCGCCTGGCTCAAGGCGGCCCTGGACGAGGAGCGCGGGCTCGACAAGGGCTACGTCGAGCCCAAGGAGGGCGCGGTCCAGGTGCTCACCGTCCACGCGGCCAAGGGGCTGGAGTGGGACGCCGTGGCCGTGCCGGGACTGGTGGAGGGCACGTTCCCGGACCTCCCGTACACCGTCAGCACGGTCCGGGGCGGCGAGTGGTCCTGCAGCACCCCCAAGGACAAGGGCTGGACCGGCGGCCTGTCCGGCGGCGGCATCCCGTACGCCCTGCGCGGCGACAGCGGCGGTCTGCCGGTGCTCGACTGGGAGGGCGCGACCGACACCAAGGACCTGGAGGCCAGGCTGGAGGACTTCGCGCTGCGCGGGGGCGAGCACGCGATGGGCGAGGAGCGCCGGCTCGCCTACGTCGCGTTCACCCGCGCCAAGCGGGCGATGCTCCTGAGCGCGCACGTGTGGGGAGACGCGAAGTCGCCCCGCGTGACGTCCCGCTTCCTGCTCGACGTGGTCGGGCGCGAGGGCGGCGAGGACCCGGGCGACACCGTTCCCGGCGTCCGCCGCCTCGCGTGGGTGGACATGCCCCCGACCGACGACCCCAAGGCGGTGACGAACCCGCTCGAGGCGGAGCAACGGGTGGTGCAGTGGCCGGCAGACCCCCTCGCGGAGCGCCGGGCAGCGGTGGAGCGCGCCGCCGGCGCCGTCCGCGAGGCCATCGAGGCGTATGCCGCGGGCGCGCCGCCGGAGCCGCAGGTGCCCTCGCAGGGCGTCCTGCCCCTGCCCGGTGAGGGGGTCCCGGTGCTCGAGGAGGTCGAGCTGCTGCTCGCCGAACGGCGGCGGCTGGCCGAGCGGGGCGACATCACGGTCCTGCTGCCGCGGCACCTGTCGGCCTCCGCCGTCGTCGCGCTGGCCTCCGACCCCGACCGCTTCGCCACCTCGCTGCGCCGCCCGATGCCGGAGGCCCCGGCCGTGGCAGCCCGCCGCGGCACGGCGTTCCACGCCTGGATCGAGCAGCACTACGCCCGGGCCGCCATGGTCGACCTCCTGGAGCTGCCCGGCAGTGCCGACGAGGACCCCGCCGACGACGCCGAGCTGCCGCAGATGAAGGAGCGGTTCCTCGCCAGCGAGTGGGCCGGGCGATCGCCGGTGGAGATCGAGATCGCGGTCGAGACGGTGCTCGACGGCATCGCGGTCCGCGGGCGGATCGACGCCGTCTTCCCGCGTGCCGGGGGCGGGTTCACGGTCGTGGACTGGAAGACCGGCCGCAAGCCCACCGCGGAGGTGGCCCGCACCCGCGCGCTGCAGCTCGCGGCATACCGGGTGGCCTATGCCCGGTTGCGCGGGCTGGATCCGGAGGAGGTCGACGCGGCCTTCTACTACGCGGGGACGGGCGAGACCGTGTGGCCGGAGCTGCCCGGTGAGGACGAGCTGCTGGCGTTGCTCCGCACGGTTCCCGAGTGAGTGCGGGATGCTGCGGTGCCCCCGCCGGCGGGGCGCGGCACCGGACGGGACGAGGAAGGACGTGGCGGGCGTGACGAGGGTGGAGTGGGAGCCGGTCCTCGAGGCGGTCGAGGCGGCGCAGCGGGGTGACGGTGCGTCCGCCCGCGCGACCCTGGAGCGTCGCTGGCGGGAGTCGGCTCCTGACGAGCACGCGGTGCGGTGTGTGGTCGCGCACTACCTCGCCGACCTGCAGGACGACCTCGACGCGGAGATCGCGTGGGACGAGCGCGCGCTGGACTCGCTGCCGCACGTCCGTGACGAGGACGTGGCCGGCCTGGGCATCGCCTCGGCGGCGGGGTTCGCCCCGTCGCTGCACCTCAACCTCGGTGACGGGTACCTGCGCCGTGGGGACGTCGACCTGGCTCGCCGGCACCTCGACGCCGGGACGCGGACGCTGGGCGCGCTCGGCGACGACCCCTACGGCGTGATGATCCGCCGCGGGTTCGAGCGGCTGGCGACCCGGATCGAGTCCCCGGACTCCCTGCCGCGGCGACGCTGAGTCGACGGGGCAGACTGCGCCCTGACGCCGTGCTGCTGGCCGCTCAGGCCCGTGGGTCGTAGCCCGGCTCGAAGTCCGGGCCCGGGTCGTCGCCCTCGATGGGCTGCGGTCGGTGCAGCGGGCTGACGTCGATCTCGGCCGTCTCCTCCGCGCCCCCGGAGCTCGGCGGCGGCACCTCCGAACCGGCCGGCTCAGGCTCCGGCTCCGGCTCTGTCTTCGGATCCGGCTCGGACCCGGGCTTGGGCCCGAGCGTGGGCCCGTCCTCGATCCCGAACTCGTCGGGGGTGCTGGCCGCCCCACCCGGCCGGTCGCCGAACATGGCCTCGTCCTGGGCCCGGTCGTCGGCCGTGACCCGGTCGGCCTCCCCGCCGTGCTCGACCGGGGCGCCGCCGTCGCCGAACATCGTCTCCACGTCCTCGTCCAGCTCGCGCTCGGCCGCGGCGTCGCCCGTGGGAGCCCGGTCGCCGAACATCGTCTCCACGTCGTCGTCCAGCTCGCGGGCAGCCGGCTCGTGCTCGACCCGCGCCGGTGCGGCGGTCTCCACGTCCTCGTCGCGCTCGCGGGCAGCCGTGTCGTCCTCCTGCCCGGGCCCGGTGTCCGCGCGGTCCCCGAACATCGTCTCCACGTCGTCGTCCTCGAGGTCGTCGTCCTCGTCGGACAGTTCCGGCGGCACGAGCACGGGGCGGGTGCTGTGCGCGGGTCGAAGCCCGGTGCGGCGGTAGTCGTTGGCGGACTCCTCCTCCGCGTGCAGCCGGTTCTCGAGCCGGCGCAGCGAGGCGGCGCACCGCTCCACGACCAGGCGGTCCCCGGCCGCGACGGCCCCCATCAGGTCGCTGAGCAGCCGCATCTCGCCCGAGAGCCGGGCACGCTGGAGCAGGTGCGGGTCCGGCCGCTCCACCCGGGCGTGCGCGTACGCCTCGAGCAGCGAGTCGACCGCGCCGGGGCTGGCGGCCGTGACCAGGGCGGCGAAGTCGTCGGCCGGGTCGGCGACCTTCGCGTCCTCCCAGCCGGTGAAGGCCTTGACCCGGCCCGTGCTGGCGTCCTGCTCGTCGTCGAAGACCACGAGCACCTGGTCACCGGTGAGGTCGCCGTGCGTGGGCGTCGGCGCGAACCGCCACAGCGTGACGTCCTCGAGCTGGCGCTCCCAGCGCGACAGCAGGGCGGTGGGGACGTGCCCGGTGGCGGCTGCCCGGTCGAGCTCGCTCAGCCGGCGCGTGCGGTAGGTGTCGGCGTCGTACGCCGGGAGTCCCGCCTCGTCGAACAGCTGGTGGTCGGCGTTGTGCAGCGCCGCGATGGCCCGGCCCAGCTCGGCGGTGAGGCCGGGGCCTGCGGGCAGCTGGGAGAAGTCGATGGGCCGTCCCGGCAGGTACGGGTAGATGGCGGCGCGTCCGCCCTCCTTGAGCGCGGCGAAGCCCTTGGGTGTGGGCACCCCGAAAGGCAGGCGGCGGGCCAGCAGGGCGAGCAGGCCGAACGTGGACTCCATCTGCGCCGCGGCCGCCTGGCTGCGCGGCACCCGCACCACCCAGCGGCGGTGCTGGGTGTCCTGCACGAACGCCACGTCGTACTGCTGGTCGGGCACGCCGGGCACGGCCTCGACGCTGGCGGGGTCGAGGCCGGGTACGGCCGCGCTGGCGAGCGCAGCGAGGAACAGGGGGCTGCGGTCCACACCGTCACCGTATGCCGTGGTGGCACGCCTAGGGTGGAGGCGTGGGCCGACCTGCTGAAACTCTTGCGAATGTCACCCTGGCCGGGTCCGGTCTCGACCGCCGGGCCGAGCTGCGCTCCGACCGCCACCTGCTCGGACGCCTGCTCGCCGACCCGGACACCCGGGTGCTCGAGCTGCGGGGCGACCGGGTCGCGGCGGACGAGGGGCCCGACGGCGCGCGGCTGCGCCTGCGGTCCCCGGAGGCGTCCGACGGCGAGGGGCTGGCGGTCTTCCTCGGGGCCGACGTACGGGACGTCATGCACGTCGGTGTCGTGGGCGACCCGCTGCCACACGAGGACGGGGCCGGCGGCTCGGGTCCGCTGACGGGCGGTGGCGCCGACGGGCTCGTGACGCTGCGGCACGTCGCGGCGGACCTCGACGACCTCGAGGCGGGCATGTTCGCCACCCTGCTGGCCCTGGCCAACTGGCACCGGGCCCACGGCCACTGCGCGCGGTGCGGGGCGCCGACCGAGCCCCAGCAGTCCGGCTGGGTCCGGCGGTGCACCAGCGAGGGCAGCGAGCACTACCCGCGCACCGACGTCGCCGTCATCATGTCCGTCGTCGACGAGCAGGACCGGCTGCTCATGGCGCAGGGCGCCGGCTGGGGGACCGGCCGCTACTCGGTGCTGGCCGGCTTCCTCGAGCCGGGTGAGAGCCTGGCGCAGGCGGTGGCCCGGGAGGTGCGCGAGGAGGTCGGCCTCGAGGTCGTCGACGTGCGGTACCTCGGTGACCAGCCGTGGCCGTTCCCCACCTCGCTGATGGTGGGGTTCACCGCGCGGGCCGACAGCGGGGCCCTGCGCCTGCAGGAGAGCGAGATCGCCGACGCACGGTGGTTCACCCGCGACGAGGTCCGCGCCGGGGTGGCCGACGGCTCGCTCGCGGTCTCGTCCCGGCTGTCCATCTCGCGCCGGCTGGTCGAGCACTGGCTGGGCCACGAGATCGCCGGGGTCCGCTGACCGTCCCCACCGGCGAGGAGGTCGCGGGCCGGGACGCCGACGAGGCGTCCGCCGGCGCGGTGCCGGGCACGCGAACGGCCGGCCCCACCAGGGACCGGCCGGTCGAGCGCCAGGCCTCCGTCAGGAGGCGAGGCGCTTCTTGACCTCGTTGATGCTGGGGTTGGTCGCCGCCGAGCCGTCCGGGAAGAGCAGGGTCGGGACGGTCTGGTTCCCGTTGTTGACGTCCATGACGAAGGCCACGGCCTCGGGCTCCTCCTCGATGTTCACCTCGGTGAACGGGATGCCCTCGCGGCCCATCTGCGCCTTGAGGCGGTTGCAGTAGCCGCACCAGGAGGTGCTGAACATCGTCACGGAACCGGGGGCCGGGGCCTTGGGGGTGCTCATGTGGTGTCGTTTCCTTCGTGGTGCGGGGGGTCTTCAGGTCTGCCAACCCAACGAGGCCGCCGGTTGTTCCGTCACGCGCTGTGACCCCGGCGACCACGCGCTGTGACCCCGGCGACCCGCCCCGGCCACCCGGCAGGGCCACGGACGGCTCGGGACGGCGCTGGAGGGCTCGGGGCGCCGGGGGCGGTTGGGGACGGCCCGGCCCCGGCGTCGGGGGCCGCCCCTAGGATCGTGGCGATGCCCAGCCAGCCCACACCCCCCACCCCGGACGATGTGCTCGCCGCCCTCGACCCCGAGCAGCGCGAGGTGGCCGCCAACCCGCTGGGCCCGATGTGCGTCCTCGCCGGCGCCGGCACCGGCAAGACCCGCGCGATCACGCACCGCATCGCCTACGGCGCCCACTCCGGCGCCTACCAGCCACAGCGCGTCCTGGCCGTCACCTTCACCGCCCGGGCCGCGGGGGAGATGCGCACCCGCCTGCGGGACCTCGGCGTGGGCGGCGTCCAGGCCCGGACCTTCCACGCCGCGGCCCTGCGCCAGCTGCACTACTTCTGGCCGCAGGCCATCGGCGGCGCCGCACCCGAGGTGATGAGCCAGAAGGCCGCCGCCGTCGCCCAGGCCGCCGCCTCGCTGCGCCTCGACCTGGCCCGCGACCGCACCGCCGTGCGCGACCTCGCCGCCGAGATCGAGTGGGCCAAGGTCTCGATGCTGACGCCGGAGACGTATGCCGCCGGCGCCCGGGCCGCTCGCCGCGAGCCCCCCGGTCTCGACGCGACCGCGATGGCGCGCCTGATCGAGGCGTACGAGCAGGTCAAGACCGCCCGCGGGGTCATCGACTTCGAGGACGTCCTGCTCCTCACGGTCGGCATCCTGGACGAGCGGGACGACATCGCGCGCACGGTGCGCCAGCAGTACCGCCACTTCGTCGTCGACGAGTACCAGGACGTCAACGCGCTCCAGCAGCGACTGCTCGACCTGTGGGTGGGGGAGCGCACCGACCTGTGCGTGGTCGGCGACCCGGCCCAGACGATCTACTCCTTCACCGGGGCGAGCCCGCAGCACCTCCTCGGCTTCCCGGTCACCCACCCGGAGGCCCGGGTCGTCCGGCTCGTGCGCAACTACCGCTCCACCCCCCAGGTCGTCGAGCTCGCGAACCTCGTCGTGCGCGGCCCCTCCGGCGCCATGCGCAGCAACGCCGTGACCCTGCAGGCGCAGTCGCCGGCCGGTCCAGCGCCCTCCCTGACCGCCCACCCCGACGACCCGGCCGAGGCCGCCGCCGTCGCAGCCGAGATCGCCCAGCGGATCGCGGCCGGTGTGCCCGCGTCCCAGATCGCGGTGCTGTTCCGCACGAACGGCCAGTCCGAGGCGTTCGAGGCGGCCCTCGCCGAGCAGGACGTCCCCTACCTCGTGCGTGGCGGCGAGCGGTTCTTCGCCCGCCGCGAGGTGCGCGACGCCGTGCTGCTGATGCGGGGGGCGGCGCGGTCCGACGACGGGTCGACCCCGCTGCCCGACCTCGTCCGCGACGTGCTCGTCGGGGCCGGGTGGAGCCGTGAGGCGCCGACGGCCGGGGGCGCCCAGCGGGAGCGCTGGGAGTCCCTGGCCGCGCTGGCAACGCTCGCCGACGACCTCGTCGCCGCGACCCCGGAGGCCCGGCTGCCCGACTTCGTGCGCGAGCTCGAAGAGCGGGCGGCAGCCCAGCACGCGCCCGCGGTCCAGGGCGTGACCTTGGCGTCGCTGCACGCCGCCAAGGGCCTGGAGTGGGACGTCGTCTTCCTCGTCGGCTGCTCGGACGGCTACCTGCCGATCACGATGGCCGAGACGCCCGAGGCCATCGAGGAGGAGCGCAGGCTCCTGTACGTCGGGGTCACCCGCGCCCGGCGCGAGCTGCGCATCTCCTGGTCCGGCGCCCGCACCCCGGGCGCCCGCGCCAGCCGTCGCCCGTCGCGGTTCCTCGACGGCACCGCGGCCGTCCTCGGCGAGGGCGCGCGCTCGCAGCCGAGGTCGAAGGCCTCCGTCGGCGGCCGACGGTCGGGCAAGCCGTCGCGCCCGGCGTTGCCCGTGCACTGCCGTTCCTGCGGCACCGAGCTCACCACCGCGGGGCAGCGCACCACCGGTCGCTGCGACGACTGCCCCCCGACGTATGCCGAGGGCACCTTCGAGAAGCTGCGCGCCTGGCGGCTGGCGGTCGCCAAGGAGGCCAGCGTGCCGGCATACGTCGTCTTCACGGACGCCACGCTGACGGCGATCGCCGAGCGCGAGCCCGGCACCGAGGGGGAGCTGGCGCAGATCTCCGGTGTCGGGGTGCGCAAGCTCGGCATGTACGGCGAACAGGTCCTGGCCCTCATGGGTGGCGCCGAGGTCGACCAGGTTCTCGAAATGCGTTCTGCCACAAAGGAATCCGACTAACAGACGTAAAACTTGCAGGAAAGTTCCGGAAATCGCGGAAAATGCGTTGCCGCCCTCCGGAGCGTTCCCCTACTCTTGGGGGACGCACAGCCCAGCCGTCGCACGCGACGGGCTGGGGACCGACGGAACAGACGAAGGAGGCTGGCCCCATGGAGAAGACCACGATGACGATCGACGCGACCCACATGTCCCGCGTCCGTTCCGTGTGCCCCGAGGCCGGCCGAGTCCTCCTCGCAGGCGCCCAGGGCTGGGTCCAGGGGACTGCTGTGTCCGCGTCCGTCGTGATCACGGATGCCCCGGCCCCGACGTTCTACGTCGACGGTCTCGGTGCCGGCATCACCCGCAACGACTTCGTGTTCCGCCCCTTCGGGGAGCCACCTGTCTAGGCAGCTCGCCAGCAGGTCTCTCCAAGGCCGCGGAACCCGATACCGGGATCCGCGGCCTTTCTGTTTGCCCGACAGATTTCTTCCGCTCGACTAGTCAGGAAGAAGTACCACCAGTTGACCAGCACGACACCAAAGACCATCACTCCGAACAGAAGTGGTCGGCCCTCCACCGGGGACCAGCCGACCGGGACGAACACCGAAGATGCCGCCACCACCGTGGCGGGGACGAGAAGGGGAGGTGACACCCGATGCAGTTGAGCGCACTTCACGACCTGAACGAGCAGGCCGCGACGGCAGGCGAAGGCATCCCGTGTCGAGAGAACGACGCCGAGATGTGGTTCGCCGAGAGCCCGGCCGACGTCGAGTTCGCCAAGTCGCTGTGCCGTACGTGCCCGGCGGTCACCGCGTGCCTCGCCGGCGCGCTCGACCGGTCCGAGCCGTGGGGCGTGTGGGGCGGTGAGCTCTTCGTCCAGGGAGCCATCGTCGCCCGCAAGCGTCCGCGCGGTCGCCCGAGGAAGAACCCGGTCGCCGCATGATCCTCGTCCGCACCATCGACCACGGTCCGTCCGTCGACGGAGCCCCGCACGCGGGGGTGCCCGAGGGGGCGCCCGCGGGGTCGGTGCCGGGGGGCGCCGACCCCGCGTGGCAGCCGGCCGGCTCCCCGCACTCCTCCACCCAGCTTCACGAAACCAGGAGAACAGCCATGTTCCAGGCCTTGTACGCCGACCTCGCCCGAGCGCATCGCTCGCGACGGCAGCGGGAGTACCAGCGCCGGCTCGAGGCCCGCGCGCAGCAGGAGATGCTGCACGCGCTGCCTCGCATGCTGGCCCGGTGACCGCGCGACCGACAGCCCCGGAGGAGCAGTCCTCCGGGGCTGTCGTGCGTCCGGGGTCCCGAGCACCCGTCGAGGTGGCCCGACCCGCTGACGGGGCGCCGGTGGTTCGGCACGTCGGCTCACCGCGACTGACCTAGGGTCGCGGCATGTCACGTGACGCCGTCGTCCAAGCCCTCTGCGTGCCCGAGCTGGCGCCCGTGGTCGACCTGGTCCTGTGGGTCGAGGACGGAACGGCCCATGCGGCCAACGCGCTCGGCGCCGTCCGCCTGCACGCGGACGGGCGCCACGAGGTGCTGCGCGGCACCGACCCGGTCGCGAGCGAGGACCCCATGGCGTTCCTGCCGTACGAGCACGAGCTGCGCTGCCCGAGCCCGGCGGTGTCGACCGACAACGCCTACCCGTATGCCGCGCAGCGCATCCTGTCGCTGTTCGCCGACGCCGAGCGCTCACCCGACGTGGCCGTCGTGCACACGCCGAGGCACTTCTTCCCCGACGAGGGCGGCCACGTGGGTGAGCACGGGTCGCTCGACGTCGTGCAGTCACGCGCGCCGTTGCTGCTGTCGGGCGCGGGTGTCCGGCGGCGCGGCTACGTGGACGAGCACGCGCGTCTCGTCGACGTGGGCCCCACGCTGGCGCTGCTCTCCGGGGTGCCCGAGTCGGACCTGCGCGACGGTGTCGGTCGGCCGCTCGAGGGCCGACCGCTGCTCGAGCACCTCGACCTCGCGGCGCCGGTCGGCGGCGCCGGCGGCCCGGGCGAGGACGTACGAGTGGGGGGACGGCGCCGGGTGGTCGGCATCCTGTGGGACGGCGCGCACTGCGGCGAGCTGCTGGCGATGGCCGAGGCGGGGCGGCTCCCCGGAGTCGCGCGCCTGGTCGAGCGGGGGGTCGCGCTGCGCGGAGGCGCCGTCGCCGAGTTCCCCAGCGTGACCCTCACCAACCACACCTCGATCCTGACCGGCGTCGGCCCCGGCCGGCACGGTGTGCTCGGCAACGTCTACTACGACCGCGCGACCGGCCAACAGGTCGTACCCAACGACGCCGAGACGTGGCACCGGTCAGCCGAGTGGCTGCGGCCCGGGGTCCGCACGGTGTTCGAGATGGTGAACGACCATGTGCCGCAGGGAGATTCGCCGCGCACGGCCAGCATCGACGAGGCGATCGACCGGGGAGCGGACTACGGCACCATGGCCCTGCTGCGGGCCGTGGGCGGGTTCGAGGCCGCCACGAGGGCGAGCGAGGGCGCGCTGCCCGAGCCGGCGGAGTCGGCATACCTGCGCGACCCCGCGCACCTCACCGACGACTACTTCCGCTGGGCGGTGCAGGTCGACGACCTGGGCCTGCAGCAGGTGCTCGAGCTCTGGGGCGACGCAGACAGCGCGCCGACGCTCACGTGGTGGGCCAACACGGTCACCGATGCCGGCCACCACGGCGGTGGCCCGCGGTCGGCCATGGCGCGGCACGCGCTCGAGCAGTCCGACGCCCGGCTCGTGGCGTTCCTCGACCACCTCGAGGGACTGGGCGTGCTCGACGAGGTCACCTTCGTGCTGACCGCCGACCACGGCTTCGAGGGCTCGGACCCGTCGGTGACCGGCTCATGGCGCCCGGCGCTCGACGCACTCGGCATCGCCTACCGCGACGAGGGCCCCGGGTTCGTCTACCTGCTCTGACGCCGAGCCGCCGGAGCCTCCCGGGCCCTTCGGCCCTGCGCCACGCGCACACCCCCGCGGTACGCCTGGAGTTCCGACGAGGGCGGTCGCCGCGCCGGCAGCGGGGTCACCGACCATGATCAAGGTGCAGACCTCGCACGGCTACGTGGCGGACGCGGACTGGGAGGGGATGACGTCGCCGACGACGTTCGCCGCCACCTACCTATCGGTGGTGCAGGAGACCCAGGGCTCCAGGCTCTACGTCGAGCACGTCGCGGCGAACATGGACGCGCAGGGCGAGTTCACCGGAGGCCGGATGACCCGGGTCGACGTGGCGTCGGGGTTCACGTTCACCATCGACACGCTCAAGCTCACCGCGGCGAGCGCGCAGGGGACCGACCTCCCGGCCGTGACCTGCGACCTGTCGGTGGCGGGGGAGGAGAGCGGGTGCACCGACACCACGGTCGACGTGCAGGCGACGTGGACGGCGACCGGGCCACTGGGCAGGGACGTCTACAACGAGCACTACGCGCGGCCCGGCTTCAGCGTCAACATCCACGGGAGCGGCCTGGACCGCACTGCGACGGCGACCGGCGTCCTGGACGGGACGGCGCTCAGTGCCGACCAGCTGCAGTTCGCCACCCTGCTCAGGGGCACCAACCGGACGATCATCCGCTACGGCGAGTGACACCTCGCTGAGGCCACTGTCGGCGGGGTCGTCCGGGACGGCATGCTTGGGTCCATGGCTCCCCAGATCCGCATCGCCCAGGACGACGCCGCCGACGAGGTGCTGAGCGAGGACCCGTTCGCCCTGCTCGTCGGCATGCTGCTGGACCAGCAGTACCCGATGGAGCACGCGTTCCGCGGCCCGTGGAAGATCCGCAGCCGTTTCGGCACGTTGGACCCCGCGACCATCGCCGAGGCCGAGCCGGAGGCCTTCGCCGACCTGTGCTCCACCCCGCCCGCCATCCACAGGTACGGCCGGTCGATGGCCGGCCGGGTGCAGCAGCTCGCCGCGGTCGTGCGGGACGAGTACGGCGGTGACGCCCGGCGCATCTGGACCGAGGCTGCCGACGCGCAGGACCTGCTCGTGCGGCTGCGCGCCCTGCCCGGCTTCGGCGACCAGAAGGCGCGGATCTTCGCGGCCCTGGTCGGCAAGCAGCTCGACGTGCGCCCGGCGGGCTGGCAGGAGGCGGTCGGGCCGTATGCCGAGGACGGCTCCTACCGCTCGGTGGCCGACGTCGTCGACGCGGAGTCGCTGCAGAAGGTGCGCCAGTTCAAGCAGGCGGCCAAGGCGCAGGCGAAGGCGGCCAAGGCGGCGGGCTCGTGAGCGAGGCCACCGGCCCGGCACCCGTCACGTGTGCGACCTGCGGCGCCACCCCGCAGGACGAGGCCGTCGCCCGGTTGACGTGGTCGCGCGGGACGGAGAACGGCCGGGAGGTCTGGACCTGCGACCAGTGCAGCCGGCGCCACCTGCGCAGCATCGAGGGCAAGCTCGACTCCGCCTGGTGGTGACGGCGGTCAGTCGACCGGCGGCGGCAGGTGCCGCAGCCGCATCCCCGGCATGTGGTCGATGACGATCTCGCGGGCCGGCACGGTGCCGTTCAGCTGGCAGAGCACCCCGATGCCGCCGAGCCAGACCCGGTGGATGAGCAGGTAGGACGGCGGCAGGTTCAGCTTCATGCCGACGAGGAACTCGGGTCGGCGCACGTCGTTGACGTGGGCGGCCACCGAGCGCAGCCAGGGCCGGCTGAAGGTGAAGGACTCGTGCTTGAGGGGCTCGATGAACGGCCCGAGGTACTCCAGCAGGGCCTCGGCGTCGATGTTCATCGTGGGCTTGATGAAGCCCTCGGAGCGCAGCCCCGCCTCGAGCTCGTCCGCCTGCCCCGACAGCGCCGCCGACACCAGCCGCCCCATCTCCTGCGGCAGGCCGTTCGGCAGCCGGTTGACCGCGCCGTAGTCGATGACCCCCAGCCGGCCGTCCGGGAGCAGCCGGAAGTTGCCGGGGTGCGGGTCGGCGTGCAGCAGCCCCGCCCGGGCCGGGCCGACGAGCAGGAACTCCATGTAGCGGGCGCTCGCCGCGTCGCGCTCCTCCTTCGTGCCGGACTCGACGATCCGCGACAGAGGGGTGCCGTCCATCCACTCCGAGACGATGACGTGCTCGCTGTTGACGAGGACGTCGGGCACGGCGAAGTGCGGGTCGTCGCGGAAGGTGCGGGCGAACTTGCGCTGGTTGCCGGCCTCGAGGTTGTAGTCGAGCTCCTCGGTCATCCGGGACTTGAGCTCGTCGGTGATCGGCTTGATGTCCATGCCGGGGATCCACCCACCGGCGAGGCGTGCCACCCGGGCGAGCTGGTTGAGGTCGGAGAGCAGGGCGGCCCCGGCGCCGGGGTACTGGATCTTGACGGCGACGGGGCGCCCGTCGCGCCAGACCGCCCGGTGCACCTGCCCGATCGAGGCGGCCGCCGCCGGGACGTCGTCGAAGGACTGGAACTTGGACGTGCGCCAGCGGGGGCCCAGCTCCTCGGCGAGGACCTTGTGGACCGTCGCGGCGGGCAGCGGGGGAGCGGCCTCCTGCAGCTTCGTGAGCGTGCTGCGGTACGGGCCGGCCAGCTCCTCGGGCATGGCCGCCTCCATGACGGACATCGCCTGCCCGAACTTGAGCGCGCCGCCCTTGAGCTCGCCGAGCACGCGGAACAGCTGCTCCGCCGTCCGGGCCTGCAGCTCGGCCGCGACGAGCTCGGCCGGCTTGCCCCCCACCCGCTTGCCGAGGCCCACGGCGGTGCGTCCTGCGAAGCCCAGGGGCAGGCTGGCCAGTCGGGCGGTGCGGCTGACCGCACGGCGGGGGAGCTCGTTCACCCAGCCATTCTCACCTGAGGAGGCTCCGGTCCGCCGACCGGGCGCGCGGTCGTGTCGTCGACGGCCCCTTCCCCCGCGTCGCCGGCGTGGCCGGCGGTGCACCGTGGGTGCGCCGTCCAGTACCGCTGGCGCACCCCCGGCCACGGCAGCCCCACCTCGAGCGAGCGGCCGGGGGGCAGCCGCCGCCCGTCGAGCACCCCGAGGCCGACCATGGCCGTCATGGCGGCGGCCATGGCCACGAGGCTGGCCTCGCCGCCGACCTCGGCGCCGGCGCCGACGGTGGGACGGGTGAGCTGCTCGAGCAGGCGGGGCCAGGCGGGGTCGAGGTCGGTGCGGGCCAGGTCGAGGCAGGCGAGGCACGGCCCGGACGGCGAGCCCGCCGGGTCGACGAGGGGCCCCACCACCGCCTCGGTCGTCCCCAGGAGGACCGGCAGGACGGGGACGGCCCGCCGGACCCACGGCCGGGCGGCACGGGGGTCGAGGGCGTGCCGGGCGGCCAGCACCACCAGGGACGGGCCTCGGCGCGGGGGCGCCGACGGCTCCGCCGCCGGACCCCGGGCGAGGTCCGCAGCCTCCCAGGCGTCGGCGGCCGCCGACCCGACCTCCACGCGGCCCACCCCGGCCCGGCGCAGCGTGCCGGCCACGGCGTCGGGCACCGCGCCCCGGCCCGCCACGAGCACGTGGGCCTCCCGCCTGGCGCCGGCCACGGCATACGCGCCCTCGGGTGGGCTGGTGAGGCGCAGCAGGGCCTGGACGTCGTCGTCGAGCAGGGCCCGCTGGGTGGGCGGCAGCCCGAGCGGGCCTGCGGCCACCGCCAGGAGTCCCCGGTCGGCGAGCACCCGCAGCACGCGGGCGCCGGCCGGCGAGGTGAGGGCGCGTGGCACCGCCTGGGTGCCGTCGAGCGCCGCCAGGGCCTGTACCTCGTCCTCGCCGAGCCCGTCGAGGACGACGGACCTGCCGGGCTCGACGCCGACCTGCACCTGGCCCGGTCCCCGGCGCAGCAGCGGTCCGAGCAGCTTGGGGAGCGGGCGGTCGGTCATGCCAGCCAATCTGGCACAACGGGGCCGGCCCTCCCCGGTCGTCCACAGCCCCGTCCGGGGCGCCCCGTGGACCCGTCCCGACCGGGACGCAGCAAGGGGCGGACCCGACCAGCTGGTCGGGTC
>NZ_JBHUYG010000070.1:0-22524 GCF_042668795.1 Pedococcus sp. NPDC057267
GGGGGGGGGGGGGGGGGGGCGGGGGCGGGGGGGGGGTTGGCCCGCGCCGGCCCCACGACTCCTACCCTCTCACTAGTTGGAAAACGAATTCCGCAATACGGAAGTACGGACGGACTGATGACGATGACGACCCCCGACCACGGACTGCGCTACGAGGCGAACTGCTCGCTGCTCTTCACCGAGGTGCCCCTGCTCGAGCGGCCTGCAGCGGCCAAGGCGGCGGGCTTCGACGCTGTCGAGTTCTGGTGGCCGTGGCCGGAGCAGCCGGTCCCGTCCGACGCCGACGTCGACGCCTTCGTCGCGGCCGTCCGCGACGCCGGCGTGCAGCTCGTCGGCCTCAACTTCTTCGCCGGCGACCTGGCCGGCCCGGACTGCGGCGTGCTGTCCCTGCCGGACCGGGTGCAGGAGTTCCGCGACAACGTCGACGTGACCGTCGGCATCGGCGAGCAGCTCGGCGTGCAGGCGTTCAACGCACTCTTCGGCAACCGGGTCGACGGCGCGAGCCCCGAGCAGCAGGACGAGCTCGGGCGCGAGTCCATCGCCCTGGCCGCCAAGGCCGCCGACCGGATCGGCGCCTCGGTCCTGGTCGAGGCGGTCAGCGGCCCCAAGCCGTACCCGCTGCGGACGGCGGCCGACGCGGTCGCCGTCGTCGACGACGTGCGGGCGACCGGCGCGGCGAACGTCGGCTTCCTGCTCGACCTCTTCCACCTCGCCGCCAACGGCGACGACCTCGACGCCGCCATTGCGTCGTACGCCGACCGCACGCTGCACGTGCAGGTCGCGGACTTCCCCGGGCGCGGGGAGCTCGGCACCGGCGAGCTCGACCTCCAGCGCCACCTCGGCGAGCTCACCGCCCGCGGGTATGCCGGGTGGGTGGGCCTGGAGTACAAGCCCACCACCGCGACCACCCCCGAGAGCCTGGCGTGGCTCCCACGCGAGCGCCGCGCCTCGAACTGATCAGCAAGGAGACAGACGCATGAGCACCATCGCCTTCATCGGACTCGGCATCATGGGCAGCCCCATGGCGGTCCACCTGCAGAACGCGGGCCACGACGTCGTGGGCTACAACCCGAGCCCCGAGAAGACCAAGCCCCTCGTCGAGGCCGGCGGTCGCGCGGCCGGGTCCGTGGCGGAGGCCGTCCGTGACGCCGAGGTCGTCGCCGTCATGGTGCCGGACAGCCCCGACGTGCAGGACGTCCTGCTCGGGGAGGAGGGCGTCTTCGCCTCCGCCAAGGAGGGCACCCTCGTCATCGACTTCTCCAGCATCCGGCCCGACGTGACCGTCGAGCTCGCGAAGGCGGCGCAGGAGAGGGGTTTCCGGCTCCTCGACGCCCCGGTCTCCGGAGGCGAGGCGGGCGCCAGGAACGCCGCGCTGTCGATCATGGTCGGCGGCTCGGCGGAGGACTTCGCCGCGGCCAAGCCGGTCTTCGACGCGGTGGGCAGGACCGTCGTCCACGTCGGCAGCAACGGCGCCGGCCAGACCGTCAAGGCCGCCAACCAGCTGATCGTCGCCGCAAACATCCAGGCACTGGCCGAGGCTGTCGTCTTCCTCCAGGCCTACGACGTGGACCTGCAGGCCGCGCTCGACGTCCTCGGTGGCGGCCTCGCCGGCTCGAAGGTCCTGGACCAGAAGCGGGACAACATGGCCAGGGGCAGCTTCGAGCCCGGGTTCCGGATCGACCTGCACCACAAGGACCTCGGCATCGTGACGTCGGCGGCCCGCGAGGCCGGGGTCGTCGTACCCGTGGGCGCGCTCGTCGCCCAGCTCATGGCCTCTGCCCGCGCCAACGGCGACGGCGGCCTGGACCACTCCGGCCTGCTGCGCGGCGTGCAGCGGCTCTCCGGCCGGCTCGACTCCTGAGCCGCCCTCCCTCTCGCCACCCGGCACATCCAGACCTCGCACCAGGAGAACTCCCATGGCACGCATGACCGCGGCCCAGGCAGCCGTCGAGATCCTCAAGAAGGAGGGGGTGACGAACGTCTTCGGCCTGCCCGGGGCGGCGATCAACCCCTTCTACAAGGCGATGAAGACCAACGGCGGCCTGCACCACACGCTCGCCCGCCACGTCGAGGGCGCCTCCCACATGGCGGAGGGCTACACCCGCGCCAAGCCCGGCAACATCGGCGTCTGCGTCGGCACCTCCGGCCCGGCCGGCACCGACATGATCACCGGGCTCTACTCGGCCAGCGCCGACTCGATCCCGATCCTGTGCATCACGGGTCAGGCCCCGGTGGCCAAGCTGCACAAGGAGGACTTCCAGGCGGTCGACATCGCCTCGATCGCGGGGCCGCTGACCAAGATGGCGGTCACGGTGCTCGAGCCGGCCCAGGTGCCGGGGACGTTCCAGCAGGCGTTCCACCTCATGCGGTCCGGTCGTCCCGGCCCGGTGCTCATCGACCTGCCGATCGACGTGCAGATGGCCGAGATCGAGTTCGACGTCGAGACGTACGAGCCGCTGCCGGTCTACAAGCCCGCTGCCACCCGGGCCCAGGTGGAGAAGGCGCTCGACCTGCTCGAGGCCGGCGAGAAGCCGCTCATCGTCGCCGGCGGCGGCGTCATCAACGCCGACGCGGCCGACCTCCTGCTCGAGCTGGCCGAGCTGACCGGCGTCCCCGTCGTCCCGACCCTCATGGGTTGGGGCACCGTCCCGGACGACCACCCGCTCAACGCCGGCATGGTCGGGCTGCAGACGAGCCACCGCTACGGCAACGCCACGATGCTCGAGTCCGACGTCGTCCTCGGCATCGGCAACCGCTGGGCGAACCGCCACACCGGCGACCTCGAGACCTACACGCAGGGCCGCACCTTCGTCCACGTCGACATCGAGCCGACCCAGATCGGCAGGGTCTTCGCCCCCGACTACGGCATCGTCTCCGACGCGAAGGCCGCGCTCGAGCTCTTCGTCGCCGCCGCCCGCGAGCGCAAGGAGGGCGGGCGCCTCAAAGACCGCTCCCAGTGGGCGCAGGCGTGCCAGGAGCGCAAGCGGACGCAGCTGCGCCGCACCAACTTCGGCGTCACCCCGATCAAGCCGCAGCGGGTCTACCAGGAGATGAACCGCGCCTTCGGCCGCGACGTCCGCTACGTCTCGACCATCGGCCTGTCGCAGATCCAGGCCGCCCAGCTGCTGCACGTCTACAAGGACCGGCACTGGATCAACGCCGGCCAGGCGGGGCCGCTCGGCTGGACCGTGCCGGCCGCGATCGGTGTCGCCACGGCCTGCCCGGACGAGACCGTCGTCGCGCTCTCGGGCGACTACGACTTCCAGTTCATGATCGAGGAGCTGGCGGTCGGGGCGCAGTTCAACGTCCCCTACGTCCACGTCCTGGTGAACAACGCCTACCTCGGCCTGATCCGGCAGAGCCAGCGCGGGTTCGACATGGACTACTGCGTGCAGCTGTCCTTCGACAACCTCAACAGCCCCGAGGTCGGCGGCTACGGCGTCGACCACGTCAAGGTCGTGGAGGGCCTGGGCTGCAAGGCCATCCGGGTCACCGACCCCGACGAGATCCTGCCCGCGCTGGAGAAGGCCCAGGGCATGGCGCACGAGTACCGCGTGCCCGTCGTCGTCGAGGTCATCCTCGAGCGCGTCACCAACGTCTCGATGGGGACCTCGATCGCCAACGTCACCGAGTTCGAGGACCTCGCCGAGCACGGCGAGCACGCCCCGACCGCGGTCTTCGCCAACCTGGACTGAGGTCGCCGTGCCCCGCGTCCTGCTCGCCCCCGACAAGTTCAAGGGCACCCTCACCGCGGCCGAGGTGGCGACCCACCTCGAGGCCGGCCTGCGCTCCGTGGTGCCGGACCTCGAGGTGGCCGTCGTCCCCGTCGCCGACGGGGGCGACGGCACCCTGGCCGCCGCCGAGGCGGCCGGGTTCGAGCGGGTGCAGGTGCGCGCCACCGGCCCGACCGGTACGCCGTGCTGGGCGGCCTACGGGCGCCGCGGGGACGAGGCCGTCGTCGAGCTCGCCGAGGTCTCCGGCCTCGCCCGGTTGGGGGAGGCCGGGCTCGCACCGCTCACCGCCACCAGTCGCGGCACCGGCGACCTCGTGGCCGCTGCCCTCGACGCGGGCTGCCGCCGGGTCGTCGTGGGGATCGGCGGCAGCGCGAGCACCGACGGCGGTGCCGGGCTGCTCCAGGGCCTCGGGGCCCGGATCAGCGGGCGCCGGGGCCGAGCCCTGCATGCCGGTGGCGGCCCGCTGGTCGACGTCGCGTCGCTCGACCTGGGCGAGCTGCACCCGGGCCTCGCCTCCGCGGAGCTGGTCGTGGCCTGCGACGTGGACAACCCGCTCACGGGGCCGTCCGGCGCAGCGGCCGTCTACGGGCCGCAGAAGGGTGCCACGCCTGAGGACGTCCAGGCGCTCGACGTGGCCCTGTCGGCCTGGGCCGATGTCGTCGCCCGCGCCACGGGGCGCGACCTGCGGGACCAGCCCGGCGCCGGTGCGGCCGGCGGCGTGGGCTTCGCCCTGCTCGCCGTTCTCGGTGCGCGGATGCAGCCGGGGGCGCAGCTCGTCGCGGAGCTCACCGGACTCGCCGACGCCGTGTGCGCGGCCGACCTCGTCGTCACGGGGGAGGGCTCGCTCGACGAGCAGACCCTGCACGGCAAGGCCCCGGCGGCCGTGGCGGCGCTGGCGCGGGACAAGGGCGTGCCGGTGGTCGCCGTCGCCGGTCGGGTCGCCCTCGGCCAGCCGGCGCTGCGGGCGGCCGGCGTCGGCGCGGCATACGCGCTGGTCGAGGAGGCCGGCGACGAGCGGGAGGCGTTCGAGCGCCCCGGCCCGCTCCTGGAGCGGATCGGCGCGCGCATTGCGCGCGAGCACCTGGTGGGTGCGTCGTGAGGGTGGCCCGGGTGGGTGCCCCCGGCGCCGAGCGCCCCGTGGTCGTGGCGGCGGACGGGACCCTGCTCGACCTCGGTGGCGTGACCCCTGACGTCGACGGGGCGTTCCTCGGTGCGCTGGACGACGTCGACGCCTCGTCGCTCCCGGTCCTCACCGCTCCCGCCGCGCAGGACGGACCCCGCTTCGGCGCGCCGGTCGTGCGCCCGGGCAAGGTCGTCGGCATCGGGCTCAACTACCGCGACCACGCCGCCGAGGCCGGGATGCCGCTGCCGACCGAGCCCGTGGTCTTCCTCAAGGCGCCGACCTCGGTGAGCGGCCCCGGGGACGACGTCGTCATGGTCCCCGGGTCGACCACCACCGACTACGAGGTCGAGCTCGGCGTCGTGCTGGGGCGCGGGCTGCGGGGCGAGACCGACCCGGCACGGGCGCTCGCCGCGGTGGCCGGCTACGTGCTCGCCCAGGACGTCTCCGACCGCGCCCTCCAGCTCGAGCGTGGCGGTACGTGGACCAAGGGCAAGTCGGCCGACACGTTCTGCCCCCTCGGGCCCTGGCTGGTCACGCCCGACGAGCTCGGCCCCGACGGGCTGGCCGGGGTGCGGCTGCGGCTCACGGTCGACGGGGAGGTCCGCCAGGACGGCCGCACCTCCGACATGGTCTTCGGGGTCGGCGAGCTGCTCTGCTACACCAGCGGCGTCATGACCCTCGAGCCCGGCGACGTGGTGCTCACCGGCACGCCGGCCGGCGTGGCGATGGGCCGCCCCGAGCCCCGCCCCTACCTGCGCCACGGCCAGGTCGTCGAGGCCGACGGCGGCGTGCTCGGCCGGCAGCGCACCCGGGTCGTCGACCCCGGTGCCCCCATGGCCGTCGACGAGGAGGCAGCGGCAGGATGACCGGTACTGGTTACATGGCAGGCAGCGTCACCGCCGACGCCCCGGCGTCGCGGTCCAGCGAGAGGAACCCCGTGAGCGACAGCCCCCTGACCGACCGCCCCGGCAGCGAGCCGGTGGCCTTCCGGGCGCAGCGCGCCGTGGTGGGCGACCGCGAGGTGGCGGCGACGGTGGTCGTGGCCGGCGGCCGGGTGGTGGCGGTGGAGGCGTTCGACGCCGACGTCGCGGACGGCACCCGCGTGGTCGAGCTCGCCCCCGACGAGGTGCTGCTCCCGGGTCTGGTCGACACCCACGTGCACGTCAACGAGCCGGGGCGCACCGACTGGGAGGGCTTCGCCAGCGCGACCCGCGCCGCGGCGGCCGGTGGCGTCACGACGATCATCGACATGCCCCTCAACAGCATCCCGCCGACCACCACGCTCGACGCGCTGCGCACCAAGCAGGACGTGGCGCGCGACCAGGCCTGGGTCGACGTGGGCTTCTGGGGCGGCGCCATCCCGGGCAACGTCGCCGACCTGCGGCCGCTGCACGACGCCGGCGTGTTCGGCTTCAAGTGCTTCCTTCTCCACTCGGGGGTCGACGAGTTCCCCCACCTCACGACGCCGGAGATGCGCGAGGCGCTCGCCGAGATCGCGTCGTTCGACGGGCTGCTCATCGTCCACGCCGAGGACGCCGAGGTGATCGACGCGTCGGCCTCCCCGGGCGGCCGGGCGTACGCCGACTTCCTCGGCTCCCGCCCGCGCGAGGCCGAGGAGCGTGCCATCCGCACCGTCGTCGACGCCGTGCGCGACACCGGCGGCCGGGCGCACATCCTGCACCTGTCCGACGCCGACGCCCTCCCGATGCTGGCCGACGCCCGCGCCGAGGGGCTCGCCCTGTCGGTCGAGACGTGCCCGCACTACCTGACCCTCGAGGCCGAGGGCATCCCCGACGGTGCCACCCAGTTCAAGTGCTGCCCGCCGATCCGCGAGCACGAGAACCGCGACCGCCTCTGGCAGGGCCTGGCCGACGGCACCATCGCGACCATCGTGTCCGACCACTCGCCGAGCACGGCCGACCTCAAGCTGCTCGACGTCGGCGACTTCGGCCGGGCGTGGGGCGGCATCGCCGGCCTCCAGCTGGGCCTGCCGGCCATCTGGTCCGAGGCGCGCGAGCGGGGCCACGACCTCGCCGACGTCGTGCGCTGGATGGGCCGCAACACCGCCGACCAGGTGGGACTGCACGACCGCGGCCGGATCGAGGTGGGTGCGACCGCGGACCTCGTGGTCTTCGCCCCCGACGAGCGGTTCACCGTCGACGTCGCCGCCCTGCACCACAAGAACCCCGTGTCGGCGTATGCCGGCCGCGAGCTCACCGGGGTCGTGCGCCAGACCTGGCTGCACGGCATCCCCGTCGACACCGATGACGCCCCCCGCGGGCAGCTCCTGAGGAGAGGACAGCCATGACCGCCGCCACGCCGCCCCGGTACCACGTGCCCACGGGGGGCCTGCCGCCCCAGACGCAGCTGACGACCGACCGCGCGGTCTTCACCGAGGCGTACGCCGTCCTGCCGCGCGGCACGATGACGGACATCGTCACGAGCCAGCTGCCGTTCTGGGAGCAGACGCGGCTGTGGGTCATCGCGCGGCCGCTGTCCGGGTTCGCCGAGACGTTCTCGCAGTACATCGTCGAGGTGCAGCCCGGCGGGGGCTCGGACCGTCCCGAGGGCGACCGGGGGGCCGAGGGCGTGCTGTTCGTCGTGGGCGGCACCCTCACCCTCACCCTCGACGACGCCGCGCACGAGCTCACGCCCGGCGGGTACGCCTTCCTGCCGCCCGGCCAGCGCTGGACCCTGCGCAACACCGGAGACGACGCCGCGACCTTCCACTGGGTGCGCAAGGCCTACCAGCGGGTCGACGGCATCGACGTGCCCGAGGCGTTCGTGACCAACGAGGCCGACGTCGAGGGGCGCGAGATGCCCGACACCGACGGCGCCTGGACCACCCAGCGGTTCGTCGACCCGATGGACGTGCGGCACGACATGCACGTCAACATCGTCAACTTCGAGCCCGGTGGGGCGATCCCGTTCCCCGAGACCCACGTCATGGAGCACGGCCTCTACGTCCTGGAGGGCAAGGCCGTCTACCTGCTCAACAACGACTGGGTCGAGGTGCAGGAGGGCGACTTCATGTGGTTGCGCGCCTTCTGCCCCCAGGCCTGCTATGCAGGGGGTCCCGGACGGTTCCGCTACCTGCTGTACAAGGACGTCAACCGGCACGCGGTGCTGAGCCGGCAGCTGCTCTGATCCGGAGCTGCCTCGACCCCACGGGAAGGGGATGCCCATGACCCAGCCGCGGCGACGGTCGGGGATCGTCGGCCTGCTCGTGCGCCCCGAGGGGTACGTCTCGGGGCCGCAGGTCCTGTCCGAGCTGCGGCGGGTCATCGCATCCGGTGAGGTGCCCCCGGGGAGCCCCATCCCTCTGGACGACGTCGCGGCCTTCTTCGGCGTCAGCCTCATCCCCGTGCGCGAGGCGCTCAAGACGCTGCTCGGGGAGGGCCTGCTCGAGCACCAGCCCCGCCTGGGCTACACCGTCACCCAGCTCAGTCCTGCCGAGATCGACGAGCTCTACGTCGTCCGCGGGGCGCTGGAGGCCGCGGCGCTCGACGCGGCCGTGCGCAACGCCGGGGCCGCCGACCACGAGCGCGCTGCCCGGGCGCACGCCCGGATGGGCGAGGCGGTCGAGGCCGCGGACGCCGAGGGCTTCCAGCGCGCGAGCCGCGAGTTCCACATGGCGCTGCTCGAGCCGTGCCGCATGCCGCGCCTGCTGCACATGCTCGACATCGCCTGGAACGTCACCGAGCCGGTCCAGACGATGATGCGGGTCACCGACGCGGAACGTGCCCACATGCGTGCCGACCACGAGGAGATGCTCGCGGCGTTCGTCGCCCGCGACGCGGACCGCCTGCGCGAGACGGCGCGGGCGCACCACGAGCGCCTGTGCGCAGCCGTGACCCGGGGCGGACACGCCTGACGTCGACCCTGTGGACAGGAGTTCACCGGGCCGCAACAGATATACGCAGATATACGGTTCACGTCATTCCGCGGAAACCGTTGTCTCCCTAGGGTTTGAGCAATTCTCAGACCGGGAGGTCAGCATGACCCAGATCCAGCCAGCGCCGCTCACCGAGTCCGCCGCCGCCGATGCCGGCTTCGCGACCCACCACGGCCCCCACGACCACGGAGCGGGGACGGGGCTGATCAAGCCCTCGTACGACCCGCGTCTGGCGAACGAGGACCTCGCACCCCTCCGCGACCAGAACTGGTCCTGGTACAACATCTTCGCCTTCTGGATGTCCGACGTGCACAGCGTCGGCGGGTACATCACCGCCGGCAGCCTGTTCGCCCTCGGCCTCACGAGCTGGCAGGTCTTCGTCTGCCTCATCGTCGGCATCACCATCGTCCTCGGCTTCTGCAACCTCGTGGCCAAGCCCAGCCAGCGCACCGGCGTCCCCTACCCGGTCATCTGCCGCTCCGTCTTCGGGGTCCTCGGAGCCAACATCCCCGCCATCATCCGCGGCCTGATCGCCGTCGCCTGGTACGGCATCCAGACCTACCTCGCGTCGGCCTCGCTCGACATCCTGCTCGTGCGGATCTGGCCCAGCCTGGAGCCGTACTCCAACGTCGCCCAGCACGGCTTCCTCGGCCTCTCGACCCTGGGCTACGTCACGTTCGCGATCCTGTGGGTCGCGCAGGCGGCGGTCTTCTGGACCGGCATGGACACCATCCGCCGCTTCATCGACTTCGCCGGCCCCGCCGTCTACGTCGTGATGATCGCGCTGTGCGTCTACCTGCTGTCCAAGGCCGGCTGGAGCGTCAACCTCAACCTCTCGAACCACCAGCTGTCCGGCACCCAGGTGTTCACGACGATGCTCGCCGCGACCGCCCTGGTGGTGTCCTACTTCTCCGGCCCGATGCTCAACTTCGGTGACTTCTCCCGCTACGGCCGCACCTTCAAGGCGGTCAAGCAGGGCAACTTCTGGGGCCTGCCGGTCAACTTCGTCTTCTTCTCGCTGCTGACGGTCCTGACCGCCGCCGCCACCCTGCCGGTCTACGGCAAGCTCATCACCGACCCGGTGGAGACCGTGGGCCACATCGACAACACCTACGCCCTCGTCCTGGCTGCCCTGACCTTCACGACCGCCACCATCGGCATCAACATCGTCGCCAACTTCGTCAGCCCCGCGTTCGACTTCTCCAACGTGGCGCCGCAGAAGATCAGCTGGCGCATGGGCGGCATGATCGCCGCCGTCGGGTCGGTGCTGCTGACCCCGTGGAACCTCTACAACAGCCCCGAGACGATCCACTACACGCTGGACACGCTCGGCGCCTTCATCGGCCCGCTGTTCGGGGTGCTCATCGCCCACTACTACGCCGTGCACAAGCAGCGGGTCTGCATCGACGACCTCTTCACGCTCGACCCGTCCGGCGCCTACCACTACAAGCGCGGCTACAACCCGCCGGCGATCATCGCCACCGCCGTCGCGGCCCTGTGCGCCCTGGCCGTGGTCTTCGTCCCCGGCGCCAAGGTCCTCGACGACTACAGCTGGTTCATCGGGTGCGGCGTCGGCTTCGCGGCCTACGCCCTGCTCGCTCCCCGGATGGGCGTCTCGGCCCGCGTCCTCGACTCGAAGACGTGCGTCAAGTGACCATCCGGATCAGCGTGGTCAACCCCAACACCACGCAGTCGATGACCACCCTGATCGAGGCGGAGGCCCGCCGGGTCGCCGCCCCCGACACGGTGGTGACGGGCCGGACGCCGGCGATGGGACCGGCGTCGATCGAGAGCCACTACGACGAGGCGCTCGCGGTGCCCGGCCTGCTCCAGGTCGTCCGCGAGGACACCGAGGCCGACGCGTTCGTCCTGGCCTGCTTCGGGGACCCCGGCCTGGACGCCGCCCGCGAGGCGGCGTCCAGACCGGTCATCGGGATCGCCGAGGCGGCGATGAAGACCGCGTCCCTGCTCGGCCGCTCGTTCAGCGTCGTGACGACGCTGAGCCGCACCGTCGGCCGGGCGTGGGACCTCGCCCGGGTCTACGGCCTGGAGCGGCAGTGCGCCGGGGTACACGCCTGCGACATCCCCGTCCTCGAGCTCGAGGAGGACCGCGACCGGACGTATGCCGTGATCCTCTCGTTCGCCAAGACGGCGATGGCCCAGGACGGCAGCGACGCGGTGGTCCTCGGCTGCGCGGGGATGGCCGGCCTGCCCGAGCTGCTCACCGCGGAGCTCGGCGTCCCGGTCGTCGACGGGGTGGCCGCCGCCACGGTGATGGCCGAGGGGATCGTCCGGCTCGGGCTGCAGCCGTCGACGCACGGCGAGCTCGCGCCCCCGCCGCCCAAGGCGTACACCGGGATCCTCGCCGGTTTCGGCCGCGGCTGAGGCCGGGCGGAACCACCCCGGGCCAACCAGCGTCCCCGGACCGCCCTGCCGGCAGCACGGGCGGTCCGGGGTCACCCGTGAGGCGTGGTTGCGGGAGCGGGATTCCACCTGGTGAAATCCCGCTCCCGAAACCCTTGATTCAACAGTTTGTTGAGGGCTACCGTCGTCGGAACCCCGGCGGCCGTTGTTCTGCATGGATAACCGGCGGCCCGCCGCACGCACCGAACCATGCACCTGCCCGGATGGGCTGGTGGATGATGGACCCCGAGTACGGGGCGACGGGAGCGCGCGATGGCTGCGAACGACGGACACGGCGGCGGACACCAGGTCACTGTCAACGGGGCGACCTGCTCGCTGCAGGGCACCGACCCGGCGACCAACGCCCTCGACTGGCTGCGCGGCCAGGGGCTGACCGGTGCCAAGGAGGGCTGCGCCGAGGGCGAGTGCGGCGCCTGCTCCGTGATGGTCGCCCGCCCCGACGGCGACGGCGGCACCCGGTGGACCGCGGTCAACGCCTGCCTCGTCCCGGCGGCCGCGCTCGACGGCCAGGAGGTCGTCACCGCCGAGGGCCTCGGGACGCCCGACGCGCTCCACCCCGTGCAGCGGGAGATGGCGGTTCGTGGCGGGTCGCAGTGCGGCTACTGCACCCCCGGCTTCGTCTGCAGCATGGCGGCCGAGTACTACCGCCCCGACCGGGCGCCGGCCGGCGACGGCCACGGCTCCGACCACGAGTGCGGGCCCAACGGGTTCGACCTGCACGCCCTGTCGGGCAACCTGTGCCGCTGTACCGGGTACCGGCCGATCCGCGACGCGGCCTATGCGCTCGGCAGCCCCGAGGAGGACGACCCCTTCGCCGCCCGCGTGCACGAGCCCGCTCCCGCTGCGGCGTCCACCAGGCTGACCGGCCCGAGCGGCACCTACGCCCGCCCTGCCGACCTCGCCGAGGCGCTGGGCCTGCTCGCCGAGCACCCCGACGCCGTCCTCGTGGCCGGTTCGACCGACTGGGGGGTGGAGACGAACCTTCGTGGCTCGCGCGCCGCCTTCGCGATCGGGATCGACCGGCTGCCCGAGCTGCGCACCCTGGACGTCGCCGACGACGTCATCGAGCTGGGCGCGGCGCTGAGCTTCTCGGAGGTCGAGCGCGGCCTGGCCGGACGCGTGCCCCTGCTGGACCAGCTCTTCCCGCAGTTCGCCTCGCGGCTCATCCGCAACGGCGCCACCATCGGCGGCAACCTCGGCACCGGCTCGCCGATCGGAGACACCCCGCCGGCCCTGCTGGCCCTCGAGGCCGAGCTCGTCCTCGCCTCCGCCGGTGGGGAGCGGGTCGTCGCCCTCGCCGACTACTTCACCGGGTACCGCCAGACCGTCCGCGAGCCGGGCGAGCTGATCCGGGCGGTGCGGATCCCGTTGCCGCTCAGCGGGGTCACCGCCTTCCACAAGATCGCCAAGCGCCGGTTCGACGACATCTCCAGCGTCGCCGTCGGGTTCGCCCTCGACGTCGTCGACGGGGAGGTGGCCAAGGCCCGGATCGGCCTGGGCGGGGTCGCCGCGACGCCGATCCGCGCGCTGGCCACCGAGGCCGCGCTCGAGGGCCGGCCGTGGACGCGGGAGACCGCTCGCGCCGCCGCGGCGGTGATGCGCACCGAGGGGACGCCGATGGACGACCACCGCGCCAGCGCGGCATACCGGGCGGCGACGCTCGGCACCGCCCTGCTCAAGCTGCACGCCGACACCGCGACCCCGCAGGAGGTGGGGGCATGACCACCGAGGCCACGAGCACCGGAGCCACGGCGACCGGCACGACGGCCACCGACACGACGCCCGCCACGCCCAGCCCCCTGTCCCGCCGCCCGGCCAACCCCGTGGTGGGGGAGTCGATCCCGCACGAGGCAGCCGCACTGCACGTCACCGGCCAGGCGCTCTACACCGACGACCTCGTCGGCCGCACGCCCGGCGTGCTGCACGCCCACCCGGTGCAGGCGCCGCACGCCCACGCTCGCGTCACCCGGCTCGACGTGGCCCCCGCGCTCGCCGTCCCGGGTGTGGTGCGCGTGCTGACCGCCGACGACGTGCCCGGTGTCAACGACGCGGGGGTCAAGCACGACGAGCCGCTCTTCCCCTCCGAGGTCATGTTCTTCGGGCACTCGGTCTGCTGGGTCCTCGGCGAGACGCTCGAGGCAGCTCGCCTCGGGTCGCTGGCCGTCGAGGTCGAGTACGAGCCGCTCCCGTCGCTGGTGACCGTCACGGAAGCCATTGCGGCAGAGAGCTTCCAGGGTGGGCAGCCGACGATGGAGCGCGGCGAGGTCGACGCTGCGTTCGAGGGCGCACCGCACGTGTTCAGCGGCGAGTTCGAGTTCGCGGGCCAGGAGCACTTCTACCTCGAGACGCACTGCTCGCTGGCGCAGGTCGACGAGAACGGCCAGGTCTTCGTCCAGTGCAGCACCCAGCACCCGACGGAGACGCAGGACATCGTCGCCCACGTCCTCGGGGTGCCGAGCCACGCCGTGACCGTGCAGTGCCTGCGCATGGGCGGCGGCTTCGGTGGCAAGGAGATGCAGCCGCACGGGTATGCCGCGATCGCGGCCCTCGGCGCCACCCTCACCGGCCGCCCGGTGCGCCTGCGCCTCTCGCGGGCCCAGGACATGACGATGTCGGGCAAGCGGCACGGCTTCCACGCCCAGTGGCGGGTCGCGTTCGACGACGACGGCATGCTGCAGGCGCTCGACGCCACCCTCACCAGCGACGGCGGGTGGAGCCTCGACCTGTCCGAGCCGGTGCTGGCCCGCGCGCTGTGCCACATCGACAACGCCTACTGGATCCCGAACGTCCGCGTGAACGGCCGGATCGCCAAGACGCACAAGACGTCCCAGACGGCGTTCCGCGGCTTCGGTGGCCCGCAGGGCATGCTCGTGACCGAGGACATCCTCGGCCGCTGCGCCCCGCTGCTCGGCATCGACGCGGCCGACCTGCGCCGCAGGAACTTCTACCGCGAGGGCCAGAGCACCCCCTACGGCCAGCCGGTGCGCCACCCCGAGCGCGCCGCGTGGTGCTGGGACCAGGTCGTCGAGAGCGGCGACCTCGAGGCCCGCCGGCGTGAGGTCGCGGCATGGAACGAGGCGCACGAGCACACCAAGCGCGGGCTGGCCATCACGCCGGTGAAGTTCGGGATCTCGTTCAACTTCACCGCCTTCAACCAGGCCGGCGCGCTCGTGCACGTCTACAAGGACGGCTCGGTCCTCATCAACCACGGCGGCACCGAGATGGGCCAGGGCCTGCACACCAAGATGCTCCAGGTCGCGGCCACGGCCCTCGGGGTCCCGCTGTCGATGGTGCGGCTCGCGCCGACGCGCACGGACAAGGTGCCCAACACCTCGGCCACGGCGGCGAGCTCCGGCGCCGACCTCAACGGCGGGGCCGTCAAGGACGCCTGCGAGCAGATCCTGGAGCGGCTGCGGCCGCTGCGCGAGGATCCCGCCAACGCCGGGCTGTCGTGGCCCGAGCTCGTGAGCAAGGCGTACTTCCAGCGGGTCCAGCTCTGGGCCGCGGGGTTCTACCGCACCGAGGGGCTGCACTGGGACAGCTCGGTGATGCACGGGTCGCCGTTCAAGTACTTCGCCTACGGCGCTGCCGCTGCCGAGGTCGAGGTCGACGGCTTCACCGGCGCCTACCGGCTCCGGCGGGTCGACATCGTGCACGACGTCGGCGACAGCCTCTCCCCGCTGGTCGACATCGGCCAGGTGGAGGGCGGGTTCGTCCAGGGCACCGGCTGGTTGACCCTCGAGGACCTGCGCTGGGACGAGTCCGAGCGTCCGACCCGCGGCCGGCTCGCCACCCAGGCGGCCAGCACGTACAAGCTGCCGAGCCTGTCGGAGATGCCCGAGGTCTTCAACGTCGCGCTGCTCGACCGTGCGCACGAGGACGGCGCCGTCTACGGCTCCAAGGCCGTCGGCGAGCCCCCGCTCATGCTGGCCTTCTCGGTGCGCGAGGCGCTGCGCCAGGCGGCGGCCGCGTTCGGCCCGGCCGGCACCAGTGTCGACCTGGCCTCCCCGGCCACACCTGAGGCCGTCTTCTGGGCGGTCGAGGAGGCTCGCGGCGGTGCCGAGCCGCCGCACACGACCCCGCTGCGTGAGGGCGCGCCCGGCGAGGTGCCGGACCAGCCCGGGAACGGCGCGCCGCGGCTGCACCCGCACTCCGAGCGGGTCGCCGAGCCCGCCGGCCGGACGGGGGCCTGAGGTGTCGTGGGTCCGGGCCGTCGAGCGGCTCCGGCGGGAACGACGACCCGGCGTGCTCGTCACGCTGGTGTCCGTGCGCGGGCACTCGCCCCGCGAGGCCGGCGCCAAGATGGTGGTCGCGGACGACGCGACCTGGGACAGCATCGGCGGCGGCAACCTCGAGGCCACGGCGGTCGCGCGCGCCCGCGCCATGCTCGCCGAGGGCGCCCGCGTGCCCGAGCAGCTGGAGCTGTCGCTCAACGAGCGGGCCCTTGTCGAGCACGGCCAGCAGTGCTGCGGCGGCGAGGTCGTCGTCCTGCTCGAGCCGCTGGCGGTCGTGCCGGCCGTGGCGGTCTTCGGGCTGGGCCACGTGGGCCTCGAGCTCGCCCGGGTGCTCGCCCGGCACGACCTCGAGCTGCACCTCGTCGACTCGCGGGCCGACCAGCTCGAGCCGGCCCGGCTGCGGGCGCTCGACGACGCCGTCGCCCGGGTGCACGTGCACCACGCACCCGTGCCCGAGCTGGTCCTCGGCCAGGTCCCGACCGGCACCCACGTGCTGGTCATGACCCACGACCACGCCGAGGACGCCGCCCTGTGCGACGCCGCGCTGCGGTGCGGACACCTCGGCTCGGTCGGGCTCATCGGCTCGTCGGCGAAGTGGCGCCGGTTCGCCAAGCGCCTTGCGGCAGAGGGACATTCGCCCCAGGACCTCCAGCGCATCCACACGCCGATCGGCATACCGTCGCTCGCCGGCAAGGAACCCGCCGTCATCGCCGTCGCCGTCGCGGCCGAGCTGCTGGAGTCGTTCGCGGCGGAGCGCGCCGAGGTGTCCCGGTGATCATCCGCGCGACCGTCCTCGACACGCCGGAGGACCCCTTCGCCGGGGGCGAGCTGCGCTCGGAGGAGGACTGCGGCCTGCTCGTCGAGCACGGCGTCGTCACCGCGCGCGGGCCCTTCCCGCAGGTCCGCGCCGCCCACCGCGACGAGGAGGTCCTCGACCTGCGCGAGGGCATGGTCCTGCCCGGGCTCGTGGACACCCACGTCCACTTCCCGCAGGTCCGCGTCATCGGCGGCCTCGGCATGCCGCTGCTCGACTGGCTCGACCAGTGCGCCCTCCCGGAGGAGATCCGGATGCGCGAGGTCGACTACGCCCGCGGCGTGGCGCGTGACTTCGTCACCGGCCTGGTCGACGCCGGCACCACCACGGCCCTCGTCTTCGGCTCGCACTTCGCCTCGGCCGTCGACGTCATGTTCGAGGCGGCGGACCTCTGGGGGCTTCGCGTCGCGACGGGCCTGGTCACGTCCGACCGCATCCTGCCCGAGCCGCTGCTCACCACCCCCGAGCGGGCGCACGAGGAGGCGTGCGGGCTCGCCGCCCGCTGGCACGGCAAGGGTCGCCTGCGGTATGCCGTGACGCCGCGCTTCTCGCTGTCCGCGAGCGACGCCCTGCTGGAGTCGTGCGCCGCCACGATGTCCGCGGTCGAGGGCGCGTTGTTCACCTCGCACGTCAACGAGAACCTGCGCGAGATCGAGGAGGTCGGCGCGCTGTTCGACGGGGCGTCCTACGTCGACACCTACGACCGGCACGGCCTGCTCGGCCGTCGCTCGGTGCTGGCGCACAACGTGCACCCGACCGACGCCGAGCTGGCCACCCTGGCGGCCCGGGACGCCTCGGTCGCACACTGCCCGACGAGCAACGCGGCGCTGGGGTCCGGACTCTTCCCGATGCGACGGCACGTCGAGGCCGGGGTGCGGGTGGGCATGGGCTCGGACGTGGGCGCCGGCACCGGGTTCTCGATGCTCAAGGAGGGACTGCAGGCGTACTTCATGCAGCGCCTGCTGGCCGACGAGGGCCTGCCCCTCACCTCGGCGCACCTGCTCTGGCTGTGCACGGCGGCCGGGGCGCGGGCTCTCGGGCTGGGGGACGAGGTCGGTGACCTGTCCGTGGGCAAGCAGTTCGACGCGGTGTGGCTGCTGCCCGAGGCGGGAGACCCGCTCGCTGTCGGGCTGGGCAACGCCAAGTCGCCGCTCGACGCCCTGTCGAAGGTCTTCGCGCTCGGCACGACCTCGGACGTCGGGGGCGTGTGGGTCGGCGGCGACCAGATCGCCGCGAGCCGCTGGCGGATGCCGCCCCGCCGCTAGGCGTGGGCCGCCCCGCCGCTCGGGTCGGGACGGCCCCTCCGCGTCAGGCGCGTTCGGCGCGCAGCACCTCGTCGTACGCCGGCAGGGTCAGGAAGTCGGGGAAGTCGGGGTCGATCGCGCACTCGACGAACAGCTTGCGGGCCGTCGCGAGCGAGGCGCGCACCGCCTCGTCGTCGCCCGCCGAGTCGAGCAGGCCGGCATACTCCTCCTCCACCACGCGGTCGACGAGGTCACGGGTGACCTTCTCCCCGGACTCGAGCTCGGCCTCGGAGTTGAGCCACTGCCAGATCTGAGAGCGCGAGATCTCGGCGGTCGCGGCGTCCTCCATGAGGTTGTGGATGCCGACCGCGCCGTTGCCGCGCAGCCACGCCTGGAGGTACTGGATGCCGACGGTGACGTTGCCGCGCAGGCCGTCGAGGGTCCGCTCGCCCGGCGTCCTGGAGGCGGCGAGCAGGTCGTCGGCGGAGACGGAGACGTCGTCGCGCTGCTTGGCGAGCTGGTTGGGGGAGTCGCCGAGGGTCTCGGTGAAGACCTCCTTGCACAGCTCGACCATGCCCGGGTGGGCCACCCACGAGCCGTCGAAGCCGGCCGCGGCCTCGCGCTCCTTGTCGGCCCGCACCTTGGCGAACGCCTGCTCGTTCACCTCGGGGTCCTTGCTCGGGATGAAGGCAGCCATGCCGCCGATCGCGAAGGCGCCGCGCTTGTGGCAGGTCTGCACGAGCAGGTCGCTGTACGCCTTCATCATCGGCGCGTTCATGGTGACGGCGTTGCGGTCCGGGAGGGTGAACTCGGGCCCGGAGTCGCGGAAGTACTTGATGATCGAGAACAGGTAGTCCCAGCGGCCGGCGTTGAGGCCGGCGGCGTGGTCACGCAGCTCGTAGAGGATCTCGTCCATCTCGAACGCGGCCGGGATGGTCTCGATGAGGACGGTCGCCCGGACCGAGCCCTGCGGGACGCCGAGGTGGTCCTGGGCGAAGGTGAAGACGTCGTTCCAGAGCCGGGCCTCGAGGTGGCTCTCCATCTTCGGCAGGTAGAAGTACGGGCCGCTGCCGCGGTCGAGGAGCTCGGTGGCGTTGTGGAAGAAGTAGAGGCCGAAGTCGACGAGCGCGCCGACGAGGGGCTTGCCGTCGAGGGTGAGGTGCTTCTCGTCGAGGTGCCAGCCGCGGGGGCGGGGGACGATGACCGGGACGGCCTCGGGGTCCTTGAGCGCGTAGTGCTTGCCCTCGGGGGTGGTCAGCTCGATGGTGCGGCGGACGGCGTCCTTGAGGTTGACCTGGCCGCCGACGACGTTCTGCCAGTGGGGGGTGTTGGCGTCCTCGAGGTCGGCGAGCCACACCTTCGCGCCGGAGTTGAGCGCGTTGATCGCCATCTTGCGCTCGGTGGGGCCGGTGATCTCGACGCGGCGGTCGCGGAAGTCCGCTGGCGCCTCGGCGACCTGCCAGCCGCCCTCGCGGACCTCCTTGGTCTCCTCGAGGAAGTCGAGGCGGCCGGTCCGCGAGACCTGCGCCCGCCGCTCCTTGCGGGCGGCGAGCAGCTCGTCGCGCCGGGGCCCGAACCGGGTCTGCAGCTCGGCGAGGAACGCGAGTGCCTCGGGGGTGAGGATCTCCTCGCTCCGCTCGACGGTGCTGGGGGCGTCCACGGTCACGGTGCTGTCCGACATGCCAGTCCTCGGGTCTCGATGGGGAGGTGCCACCGTCGAGCACGGCGGCGGGTACGATTGTTCCATGATACGGAATCTTCCTTTCACTGGCATCCGCCGCGGGTCAGATATATGAGCGCCGCGACGTCCGGTGCCGGGGCCCCGGCGGCCGGTCCCGGCAGCGCCGATGCGAAGGGGAGCGGTCCCGGCGGTGCCGGTGCGAAGGGGACCGGTGGGGTCCAGTCGCTCGAGCGCGCCTTCGCGATCCTCGAGACGATGGCCGACGCCGGCGGTGTCATCAGCCTGTCGCAGCTCGCGAACGACGCGCAGCTGCCCCTGCCGACCATCCACCGGCTCGTGCGCACGCTCGTCGACCTCGGCTACGTCCGGCAGGAGGCGTCGCGCCAGTACTCGCTCGGCCCGCGCCTGATCCGGCTCGGCGACACGACCTCGCGCATGCTCGGCCGCTGGGCGCGACCGCACATGGAGCGCCTCGCCCACGAGCTCGGGGAGTCGGTCAACCTCGCGATGCTCGACGGGGACCAGATCGTCTACGTCGGCCAGGTGATGGCGTCGCGCAACTCGATGCGCATGTTCACCGAGGTGGGTCGCCGCGTGCTGCCCCACTCCACCGGTGTGGGCAAGGCGATCATGGCCTCGATGGACCGGGACGAGGTGCTCGCGCTGCTCGACCGCACCGGTATGCCGGCGATGACGAGCCACACGATCACGACGCCCGGCGCGTTCGTCGCCGAGCTGGACCGCACCCTCGAGCGCGGGTACGCCCTCGACGAGGGGGAGCAGGAGGTCGGCGTTCGCTGCGTGGCCGTGGCCGTGCCGGACGCGCCCCAGCCGCTCGCCCTGTCGGTGTCCGGACCGCTGCCGCGGATGACCGACGACTTCGTGGCCGAGGCGGTCGCGCCGCTGCACCAGGCCGCCGAGGCCGTCGCCGCCCAGATGCGGGGCGCCACCGGCTGACCGGTTCCCCCGATGGCGCCTTGTCGACGGGGTCCGGGTCGTGGGGACGTGCCGACGCCCACGGGCCGGCGACGCCCCGTCCATCGGGCGGGCCCGGCGACGCCCGGCCCAACGGGCGTGGTCGGGTCCGTGAACTTCGCGTGCGAAGGGGACTTCGCCGCCCGGGCCGGTCCCGTCGCGGGGCACGCTGGGTCCATGGCATACGGCGCAGGGTCCCTGCCGCTCGCGGTCGCGCACCGGGGTGGCGCCGGGCTCGCACCCGAGAACACGCTGGCGGCGTTCGGTCGGGCGGCGGCCCTGGGCTTCCGCTACCTCGAGACCGACGTGCGGCTCACCGCCGACGGCGAGCTGCTCTGCTTCCACGACGCCACGCTCGACCGCGTCACCGGCCTGCGCGGCCCGGTACGGCGGCACACCCTGGCGCAGGTGCGGGCCACCCGCGTCGACGGGCGCGAGCCCGTGGTGACCCTGGGCGAGGCGCTGGCGGCCCTGCCGGACGCGAGCTTCACGGTCGACCTCAAGGACCGCGCAGCCCTCGCCCCGCTCGCGAACCTGTTGCAGGACAGGGACGTCCGCGACCGCGTCTGCGTGGCCGGGGCGTGGGACGAGTGGCTGGACGAGCTGCGCGCTCGCGTCCCGGGGGTGCGCACGGCACTGGGTTGGAGGTCGCTGACCGCGCTGGTGACCTCGGCGCACATGGGTATGCCGTGTGCCCGGCGGTTCGCGACCGCCGAGTTCGCGCACGTGCCGCTGCGACTGGGACGGGTGCCGGTGTTCGCGGAGCGGCTCGTCGAGGGGGCGCACCGCATCGGCGTGCGGGTCGTCGTGTGGACGGTCGACGACCCGGTGGTGATGGCGCGTCTGCTCGACGCCGGCGTCGACGGTGTCATCACCGACCGGCCCGACGTCCTGCGCGAGGTGCTCGTGGCCCGCGGGCAGTGGGTGCCCATGCCGGCCGCGCCCGACAGCCTCCGGCGGCCGGCTCCGGACGGCACAGCGCCCGGCCCGCACGGGTGCGGGTCGGGCGCCGGTGGTGCGGTGCCGGTCAGGACAGCTTCTGCAGCGCCTTGACCTCGTCGCGCGCCGCCACGACGGCGGTGTGCTGCTGCTGGACCAGGGTGCGGAAGCCGTCGCTGAGGTCGTCCTCGTCGAGCGCCTTCTCGTACTCGGAGACGGCGTGGTCCTCGCCGGTGACCGCGGCGCCGATCACACCCGACGCGTCGTCGCCGGTGAGGGCGTCCTTGAGCGCGAGCCAGCCGCGGTGCAGCGCCGCCGTCGCGGTGCCGCCCTTGTCGACGTCGTCGCCGTACTCGTGGCCCATGGCCACGATGTCGCGGGCGAAGCCGGCGCGCTGCTCCGACAGCCGCTGGAACGTCGCGGCAGCCTCCGGGTGGTCGCTGTCGCGCAGCTTCTCCGCTGCCGAGGCGAAGCCCTTCTCGCCGTCCTTGAGCGTCTCGACGAGCTCCTTGGCGACCTTCTCGTCAGCTGACATGCGGTACTCCTTCGGTGTCGGTCGGCCCTGCGTGTCGTGCCGATCTGTCTCCCTCGACCCTGACACAGGACTCGCGTCCTCGCAGGTCAGCAGCCCAGCGACCCACGGCGCGACCACCGGCCGTGGGTGTGTGTCGGGGCTGCACCCGTGGACGACCCGGGGGTGCCACCCCTGCTGCTGGGTCGGCACGATCCTCTGCTAGCAGAGCTGCGCGTGCCCAGCGCAGGGTGCACCCTCTGCTGAGGGCGCCTACCTCTGCTGAGGGCCCGGTCGCGGGCCATGCAGGCTCGGCCCGGGGACGGCAGGACACACCTCGAGCGGCGCAGGTGCCGCGTCGTTCAGGGGAGGTGGCGGCCGAGGAAGAGCGCGCCGGGAAAGGTGTCGTCGAGCACCTCGAAGCCCATCCGCCCGTAGAACCGCACCGCGCGCTCGTTCGCGGTCCCGACGCCCAGGTGCACCCCCGGCGACCCGGCGGCCACGAGCTGGGCGAAGAGCCGCTCGAGCAGCACGCGGCCCCAGCCGCCGCCCTGCCAGCGCGGCAGCAGGTCGACGTGCAGGTGCGACGGGTGCTGCGCGACCACGTGGGCCGGCGCGACCGGCGGCTCGTGCAGCAGGTGCACGAGCCGCGCGTCCGTGGTCCCCTCGGGTGCCGAGCCCTCCGGGTGCGCCGCCCGCAGGGACGGCCACCACTCGCGCTCGCAACGCGCCTCGAACGCCCGGGTGTCGAGGGTGCCCACGACGTAGCCCTCGGCACCCGCGCCGTCGTCGAGCACGGACGCGAGCTCGGGCTCGAACTCCAGGTAGGCACCGAGGTAGACCTCGGGCAGCAGCTGCGGCACGGCATACAGGTCGCTGGCATCCTCGCCCTCGGCCCCGGTGCGCACGCACACGTCGTAGAGCGCGGCCCGGTCGCGCGGGGTGTACC
>NZ_JBHUYG010000071.1:0-22251 GCF_042668795.1 Pedococcus sp. NPDC057267
GGGGGCCGGCCCGCACCGCCCCCCGGGGGGGTGCGCGGGCTCCCGGGGCGGGTGGGGGTGGTCGACCCCCGGGGGGCGTCACGGGGGCCGCGGCGGGTGGGGGCGCTGGGCGTGCGCCGCGCCGGCGCTCCCGGCGTCCTGCCGTTCGTCCTGGCGCTGGAGGCCTGACCCGGCGGGACGAGGGATCGGGGTGACCCCGGGCCCGCTGTGGGGGAACCCCGGGTCGCCGTGAGGGACCTCAGGCCGCCGTGAGGGACCTCAGGCCGCCTTGGGGGCCGGCTCGACGGCCACGAGCGACTCGACCGCGGCGATGAGGCGTCCGACGACCTCCTCGTCGGTCAGCACGTCGACGTCGATGGAGGTCTGCGAGAAGGCGATGTCGTCCGGGGCGATGGCGCCGGCGATCGTGGCGGACCGACGGGCGTGCTCGTGGGCCCACTGCCCGCCGTAGGGGGTCGGGGTCACGCCGACGACGGCGAACGGCTTGCCCTTGATGGCTCCGGCTCCGTACGGGCGCGACAGCCAGTCGATCGCGTTGTTGAGGACTGCCGGCATGGTGCCGTTGTACTCGGGGGTGACGGCCAGCACGCGGTCCGCGCCGTCCACCAGCTGGCGGAGGGCCTGCGCAGCGGCGGGCACCTCACCGGCGCGGTCGAGGTCCTCGTTGTAGAACGGGATGTCGCCGAGCCCCTCGGCGATCTCCATGGTGACGCCCTGCGGGGCGCGCTCGACGAGCAGCTCGGCGATGCGGCGGTTGAGCGAGTCGGCTCGCAGCGAGCCGACCAGGACGACGACACGGGTCTCGGACATGGTGGGACCTTTCAGGTGGGGGGAAGCCTGCACCACCCTTAAACCGGACCGCGGTCCGTTTTATTTCACCCTCGGGCACGCTCCCCCCGACCCTAGGATCGGCCCATGAGCCAGGTGCCCGTGCCACTGCTCGCGGCCCCGCCCGTCGAGCGCCGGGACGCAGCGCGCAACCGCGAGGCGCTGCTCGTCGCCACGAGGCGACTCATCGAGCACTGCGGCGTCGAGGCGGTGACGATGGAGGCGGTCGCCCAGGCGGCCGGCGTCGGCAAGGGCACGGTGTTCCGCCGGTTCGAGAGCCGCGCGGGGCTCATGGCCGCGATGCTCGACTTCCGCGAGCAGGAGTTCCAGGGCCGTGTCCTGTCCGGACCGCCCCCGCTCGGCCCCGGCGCACCGGCCATGGAGCGGCTGCTGGCGTTCGGCCGCGAGCGGCTGGCCTACAACGTCGAGGCCGCCCGCCTCATCGAGGCCGCCGGGCGCGTCGGCCGGAGCGCGGCCGGCCCACGGTCGTTCAGCGTGCTCCACCTCGCCCACCTGCTCGGCGAGCTCGGGGTGGAGGGCAACCGCGGCTTCCTCGCCCACGCCCTCCTGGCACCCCTGGAGGCGGTGGCCCTGGACCGGGCCGGCGGCACCGAGGCCCTCGACGACCTACCCCTCGGCGAGATCGCCCGCGCCTGGGCCGACCTCGCACACCGCGTGGTGACGGGCGCGCCCGCGCCGGCCTGAGCCGTTCGTGGCCTCCGTGGCGCCGGCAGGGGTGGCGCCCGGGTGCGGCAGTGGGACGGTGAGCAGCGGCAGGAAGAGCTGCACGACCGGACCGATCGCGAGCGCGTAGAGCACGGTGCCGATGCCGACCACCCCACCCATCGCCCACCCGACAGCGAGCACCGTGAGCTCCAGGCTCGTGCGGACCAGGCGGACGCTGCGGCCCGTCCGGCGCACCAGACCGGTCATCAGGCCGTCGCGCGGGCCGGGACCGAACTGGCTGCCGATGTAGAGGGCGCCGGCGAGGCCGTTGAGCACGATGCCGCCCACGAGCAGCGCCACCCGCGCCGCGAGGGCGTCCGGCCGCTCGAGCAGGGCGAGCGCCCGGTCGGTGGCCAGTCCGATCACCACGACGTTGGCGATCGTCCCGAGCCCCGGCCACTGCCGCAGCGGCACCCACGCCAGCAGCGCCAGCGCCCCGACGACGATGACCACCGTGCCGAAGCTGAGCGGGAGGTGCTGGGCGATGCCGAAGTGGAAGACGTCCCACGGGTCGAGGCCCAGCCCCGCCCGCACCATCATCGCCATCGAGACCCCGTAGAGCACCAGCCCGACGAACAGCTGCACGAGCCGGCGGGTCCGCCGACCGGCGGCGAGCTGCTGGAGCGGGGTGAGGGGCGCGAGCGGGGTGCGGGTCACGTCGTCAGAATGGCCTCAACTGGCCTGTTGTCACAGAGCCAATTCTGTCAAAGTGGTTCCCATGGGTCCCCGTACCGTCCCCGTCCGCCGGCTCGTCCCGCTGCTGCGCCCGGCGCTGGCCACCTCCCCCGCCTACCGGGGGCTCGCCGATGCCGTGCGACTCCTCGTCGCCGACGGACGGGTCCCCGTGGGCAGCCGGCTCCCGAGCGAGCGCGAGCTCGCAACCGCCCTCGACGTGAGCCGCACGACCGTGACGAGGGCGTATGCCGAGCTGCGCGACCGCGGCTACCTCACCTCGCGCCAGGGCTCGGGCAGCGTCACCGCGCTGCCCGGCGACCTGCCGGACACCCGTCAGGGCACCGCCCTGCACCCGCACGACGAACAGACCACCGGAGACCTCATCGACCTCACCTGCGCTTCCATGAGCGCGCCCCCCGGCACGGTCGCGGCGTACGAGGCGGCCGTCGCCGAGCTCCCCCGCTACCTCGCCGGGACGGGTTACCACCCGCTCGGGCTCGCCCGGCTGAGGGAGGCCATCGCCGAGCGGTACACGGAGCGCGGGCTGGCCACGACCGCCGACCAGGTCATCGTCACGAGCGGCGCCCTGTCCGGGCTGGCGCTGGCCTGCCGGGCCCTGCTGGCGCCGGGCGACCGGGTCGTGCTGGAGAACCCGACCTACCCGAACGCGGTCGAGGCGGTGCGGCGCGCCGGCGCCCGTCCGGTCGCCCACCCGCTGGACCCGGGCGGCTGGGACGCCCCCGCTCTCGACGCGACGCTGCGGCAGACGGCGCCGCGCGCGGCATACCTCATCCCGGACTTCCACAACCCCACCGGTGCCCTCATGGACGACGCCGAACGCGCGGCGGTGGGCGCCACCCTCTCGGGCACCCACACGGTCGCGATCGTCGACGAGACCCTGGCCGAGCTGGCCCACGACCCCACGTTGTCCATGCCCCGGCCGCTCGCGGCCCACCACGGACGCACCGTGAGCCTCGGCAGCGCGAGCAAGTCGTTCTGGGGCGGGCTGCGCATCGGCTGGGTCCGCGCGCCGCGCGACCTGGTGGCCCCCCTCCTCAGCGCCCGGCTCACCCTCGACCTCGGCGCCCCCGTCCTCGAGCAGCTCGTGCTGGTGCACCTGCTCGCGCACCGCGAGGAGGTGCTGGCGCACCGTCGCGATGCCGTGGTGCGCAGCCGCGACGCCTTGGTCGCCGGGCTGCGGGAACGGTTGCCGCAGTGGCGGTTCCGCGTGCCCGAGGGCGGGCTGTGCCTCTGGGTCGAGCTGCCCGAGGCGGTGTCGACACCCCTGTGCGTGGCGGCGGACCGCCGGGGGCTGGTGCTGGCACCCGGGTCCCAGTTCGGGGTGGACGGCGGCCTGGACCGCTTCCTGCGACTCCCCTTCACCGGGCACGCCCCGGAGGTCGTGGCGGACGCCGTCGACCGTCTGGCCGCGGCGTGGGACGAGGCCACCTCCGGGCGGGTCGGCGGCACGAGGCGGCCACCCCTGGTCGCATGACCGGCGCCCGCTAGGGTCGGCCTGTGAGCGCCCAGACCCCCGCCGAGCTCGACCCGCTGGACGACCTGCTGCAGACCCTCGACCTCGAGGAGCTCGGCACCGCCCGGATCACCGTGGAGGGCGTCGGTGACTCGATCGACCTCGGCGAGTCCGGGGCCACCGTCTTCCTCGGGCGCAGCCAGAAGATGCCGCACGGCCGGGTCTTCGGCGGCCAGGTCCTCGCGCAGTGCATCATCGCCGCCGGCCGGACCATGGCCCAGGTCGACGACGGCGACGGTCCGCGCCGCATCCACTCCCTGCACGGCTACTTCATGCGACCCGGCGACGACACCAAGCCGATCCGGTTCGCGGTGGAGCGGATGCGCGACGGCAACTCGTTCTCGACCCGCCGCGTGCACGCGATCCAGGACGGCCTGCCGATCCTGTCGATGATCACCTCGTTCCAGGAGCACGCGGGCGGCCTCGACCACCACGACGCGATGCCGCAGGTGCCCGCACCCGACGAGCTGCCGTCGCTGACGGACCGGTTCGGCGGCGTCGACCACCCCGCGGCCAGGCACCTGCTCCGCCGGCCGGTCGAGCTGCGCCACGTGCAGGGCGACGTCTTCGCCGAGCCGGGACCGGACCGGGTCGCCCACCAGGACGTCTGGATGAAGGCGGTCGGTCGGCTGCCGGACGACCCGCTGGTCCACGCGGCCGTGCTCGCCTACGCCAGTGACTACACGCTGCTCGAGTCGGTGCTGCGGCGGCACGGCCTGGCCTGGTCGGACCGGCGGCTGCGACCCGCCAGCCTGGACCACGCCATGTGGTTCCACCGCCCGGTGCACGCCGACGAGTGGATGCTCTACAGCCAGGAGTCCCCGTCGGCCTCCGGCGGCCGCGGCCTGGGCGTCGGGCGCATCTTCTCGGCCGACGGCACCCTGGTGGCCACCGTCGCCCAGGAGGGCATGGTCCGGGTCAAGGAGTCCTGACCCAGCCGTCGCCACCCGAGGGCGACTCGCGCCGGATCGGTCACGAGTCGCCCCGGCCAGACGCACCCGAGGACGACTCGCGCCGGTTCGGTCACGAATCGCCCCGGCCAGACTCACCCGAGGACGACTCGCGCCGGTTCGGTCACGAGTCGCCCCGGCCCGGGCCGGTCAGACGCCGGCGCCGTCCTGGCCGATCCGCACGACCGCGGCCGTCCCCGGCGGCAGGTGCAGCCCACCCGGGCGCGGCTTGGTCTGCTCGGGCTCCCAGGCCAGGACCACCTCGTCCGGGGTGGCGTCCAGCGGGACGGTCCAGCGCGACTCCGACAGGTTGACGACGACCCGCAGCGGCCCGCGGCTGACGACGACCCACCCCTCCCGGTCGTCGACGTCGACCTCGACCAGGTCGAGCCGGCCGTCGCCGAGCTCGGCACGGTCGCGGCGCAGCGCGATGAGGTCGCGGTACCACCGCAGCAGCCGGGCGTGCTCGCCCTCGTGCGGCTCGGCCCAGTCGAGCTGCGAGCGCCGGAACGTCTGCTCGTCCTGGGGGTCGGGCACCTCGTCGGCGGCCCAGCCGTGCTCGGCGAACTCGGCCCGCCGTCCCTCGGTGACCGCCTCGCCGAGCGCGGCGTCCTCGAAGTCGGTGAAGAACTGGAACGGCGTGCTGGCGCCCCACTCCTCACCCATGAAGACCATGGGCGTGAACGGCGACGTGAGGTAGACGGCGGCGCCGGCAGCCTGCCGGGCCATCGGCACCAGCGCGGAGATCCGGTCGCCCACCGCACGGTTGCCCACCTGGTCGTGGGTCTGCAGGTATGCGAGGAACCGCCGCCCGTCGGTGTGGGCCCGGTCGACGGGTGCACCCCAACGCTCCCCGCGGAAGGTCGAGTAGCAGCCGTCGTGCAGGAACACGCCCGTGAGCGTCTTGGCGAGCACGTCGAGCGGGCCGCCCTCGGGCATGGCGGGGCTGTTGCCGGCGAAGTCGCGGTAGTAGCCCTGCGTCTCGCCGGTGAGCGTCACGTGCAGCGCGTGGTGGACGTCGTCGTCCCACTGGGCGTCCATGCCCATGCCGCCCTCGGCGGTGGGGGTGACCATGACCGGGTCGTTGAGGTCGCTCTCCGCGATGAGCGCGAGCGGCCGCCCCAGCCGCTGCGAGAGCGCGGCCACCTCGTCGGACAGCTGGGCGAGCACGTGCCGGTCGGAGTCGTCGTGCAGCTCGTGCACGGCGTCGAGGCGCAGGGCGTCGACGTGGAACTCGGAGAACCAGTGCAGCGCGTTGTCGACGATCCAGCGGCGCACGTGGAAGCTGCCCTCGCCGTCGAGGTTGAGGCCCGGGCCCCACGGCGTCGGGTGCGTGTCGGCGAAGTAGGGGCCGAACTGCGACAGGTAGTTCCCGACCGGCCCGAGGTGGTTGTAGACGACGTCGAGGCAGACACCCAGGCCCACCCCGTGGCAGGCGTCGACGAAGCGCTGCAGCGCCGCCGGGCCCTCGTAGACGTCGTGGACCGACCAGGGGCCGACGCCGTCGTAACCCCAGTTCCAGCGTCCGGGGAAGGCGGCCAGCGGCATGAGCTCGACGACGTCGACGCCGAGGTCGACGAGGTGGCCGAGCCGTCGCTGGGCGGCGTCGAGGGTGCCCTCGGGGGTGAAGGTGCCGACGTGCAGCTCGTAGACGACACCACCGAGCACCCCGTCACCCTGCTGCGGGCCCGCCCAGGTCGCGTCCCGCCACTCGTGGGCGGAGGCGTCGAACCACCGGCTGGGCCCGTGCACGCCCTCGGGCTGCCACGCCGACCGCGGGTCGGGCAGGGCGTCCCCGCCGTCGAGCCGGAACGCGTAGTCGAGGACGGCGCCGTCGCGCAGGGCCGGGGCGTCCCAGCGCCACCAGCCGTCGCCCTTGGCCTGCATGTCGTCGGTGGCCACGGTGCCGGTCGACGTCCACTGGACCTGGACGTGCTGCGCCCACGGGGCCCACACGGTGATCTCGGGACGCCGTCCGGCGTCGGGCGCCTCAGGAGTGCTCATCGGTCCCAAGGCTGCCATGCCGCACCAGCAGCGCGACGGGGAGGTCGGCCAGCACGCGGGACAGCCGGGTGCGCCCACCGTCGGCACCCGCGACGACGACCCGACCGGTGACCGCGTCCTGCCACTCACCCGGCGGCAGGCTGACCGTGGCATCGCCCCAGCCACCCCCGGCGGAGAGGCGCCCCGCGAGACGCGTGGCGACCGCCAGGGCACCCGCGCCGTCGGCGTCCCCGCGCGCGAAGGCGACGGCGTGCGGCGAGGAGGTGGGCACGGCGGCATACGTGCTGTCGGGGCCGGTGAACCACGAGGGACGCTCGCGGCGCAGCCGCAGGACGGTCGAGGTCACGAGCAGCTTCTCCGCGTCGAGGTCGTCGGGTCGCTCGCCCTTGTCCAGGCGCGCGAGGAGCGCGGCGCGGCGGGCGTAGTCGACGGGGCGGCGGTTGTCGGGGTCGACGAGCGACAGGTCGACCACCTCGCTGCCCTGGTAGACGTCGGGGACACCGGGCATCGTGAGCTGGACGAGCTTCTGGCCGAGCACGTTGGCGCGGAACGACTCCGCCGTCGCCGCCAGCCAGGACTCGACGTGGCGGGCCACCGCGGGGTCGCCGGTCACCCCGTCGACGAACCGGCCCACGGCCTTCTCGTAGGCCGCGTCGGGGTCGGTCCACGTCGTGTGCGCCTTGGCCTCGCGCACCGCCTTGGTGGCGTATGCCGCGAGCCGCTCGGCGTCAATCGGCCACGCCCCGACGAGGGTCTGCCAGAGCAGGTACTCCGTCGCGGGGTCGAGCCGGTCGGTGCTGTGCGCGGCGCCCAGCTCGCGGGCCGTGCGCACCCAGCGCGACCACGCCTCGGCCTGCTCGGAGAGGACCGCCAGCCGGGCACGGACGTCCTCGCTGCGCTTGGTGTCGTGCGTGGACAGCGTCGTCATGGTGAGCGGCCAGGTCGCGAGGCGGTGGGTGGCGTAGTCGTGGAAGGCCTGTGGCGTGATGCCGACCTCCCCCGGGTCGCCCCCCACCTCGTTGAGGCCGGTGAGCCGCACGTAGCGGTAGAACGCGGTGTCCTCGATGCCCTTGGCCATGACCGGGCCCGTCGTCTGCTGGAAGCGCTGGACGAACTCGTGCCGAGCGGCCTCGGAGTCGGCATACGCCTCCTGCAGGCGGCCACCACGGGCGAGCTGGGCGATGACGCGCAGGTTGAGGCGGTCGCGCTCGGGCAGCACGGCGAGGGCGCGCTCCTCGGCGGCCGTGACCACGTGGCCCTGCGCCTGCTCCGCGGGTACGCCGTCACCGAGGTAGGCCCGGTAGCGGTCCATGGCGACGAGCAGCGCGCCGAGGGCCCGGCGCAGGGAGTCCACGTCGTCCCAGGGCAGCACGTCGCGGACGAGGCGCATCAGCCGGTTGACCTCGGCGGCCTGCACCTGGTCGACCACCTGCTGCTTGGCCGCGGCGACCATGGCGTGCAGGTCCTGCCGCTCCCCCAGCAGCTCGGCGGACAGGGCGGTGAGGCGCTCCGCGCCGGCCGGGTCGTGGAAGAGCTGGGCGACGCGCAGAAGAGCGTCGTAGCCCGTGGTGCCGGCGCAGCGCCAGTACCCCGGCAGCTCCTCCTCGCCCTCGAGGATCTTCTCGGCCACGACCCACGCGTCGCCCGTCGCCTCTGCGAGGCGCTCGAGGTAGCCGGCCGGGTCGGCCAGGCCGTCCGGGTGGTCGATGCGGAACCCGTCGACGTGCCCCGCGGCATACGCATCGAGCAGCAGGCGGTGCGTCGCGTCGAACACGTCGGCGTCCTCGACGCGGATGGCCGCGAGGGACGTGACGTCGAAGAAGCGCCGGTAGTTGAGCTTCGTGCCGCCCTCGCGCCAGTCCGCGAGTCGGTAGTGCTGGGCCGCGAGGAGCTCGGGGAGGTCGAGCTGCTCGGTGCCGTCGGCCACCGGGAAGGCGTGCTCGTGGTAGCGCACGACCCACTCGTCGCCGTGCGGCCCGCCGTCGCGGCTCACGGTGAGCTCGCCGGCCGCGAGCACGTCCTCGAGGGAGGAGCCCAGCACCGGGAGGAGCACCCGGCCGTCCTCGGCCTCCCAGTCCACGTCGAACCAGTGCGCGTGCGGGGAGCCGGGGCCGCCGGACAGGAGCGACCACCACGGGGCGTTGAGCCAGGCCGGGGCGGGCGTGGCCATGTGGTTGGGCACGATGTCGACGACGATGCCCAGGCCGAACAGCGCCAGCGTGCGGCTCAGCCTCATGAACTCGCTGCCGCCCGCTTCCTCGTTCCAGCGCGTGTGGTCCACGACGTCGTACCCGTGGGTGGACCCGGGCGCGGGCTGCAGGACCGGCGAGAGGTAGGCGTGCGAGACGCCGAGGTCGGCGAGGTAGCGTGCCTGCTCGGCGGCCTGGTCGAAGGTGAAGCCGCCGTGGACCTGCAGGCGGTACGTGGCGGTGGGGACGATCCGGTCGGGTCCGGGCCGGTGCCCTCCGGCCGCCCCCGCCGTGGCGGTCCCCGCGTCGGCCGCGCTCGCGCCGGCCGACCCCGCCCCGGCGGTCATCGCCGCACCACCGAGGCTCCCGCCGGCGCACCCACCTCGACGTCGTGGGGGCACCGCAGGACGACGACACTGCGCCCCTGCGCGGTGACCTGGTCGCCGGGCCCGAACACCGTGTCGGCCACCTCCTGGGCAGCCGTGTCGATCTCGGTCGTCCAGTGCTCGCCGTAGTCGGCGTCGGGCAGGGTGAAGGCGATCGCGTCGTCGGACCCGTTGAACAGGATGACGAAGTGGTCGTCGACGATCGGGCGGCCCCGCACGTCGGGCTCCGGGATCGCCTGGCCGTTGAGGAAGACCGTCATGGCCTGGGCGTAGCCGTTGCTCCACGACGCCTCGTCCATGTGGTCGCCGCCGGGCTCGAACCACGCGATGTCGCCGACCTCGCTCTCACCGCCGTGGTCGGCCGAGCCCGCGAAGAACCGGCGTCGCCGGAAGACAGCGTGCTCGGCCCGCAGCTGCACCAGCCGCCGGGTGAACGCCAGCAGGTCGCGCTGCTCCTCGTCGAGCTCCCAGTCGACCCACGTCAGCTCGTTGTCCTGGCAGTACCCGTTGTTGTTGCCCTGCTGGGTACGGCCCAGCTCGTCGCCGTGGAGCAGCATCGGCACGCCCTGCGACAGCAGCAGGGTGGTGAGGAAGTTGCGCTGCTGGCGCAGCCGGAGCGCGTTGACCTCGGGGTCGTCGGTCGGGCCCTCGACACCGCAGTTCCACGAGCGGTTGTGGCTCTCGCCGTCGTTGCCGCCCTCGCCGTTGGCGTCGTTGTGCTTCTCGTTGTAGGACACCAGGTCCCGCAGGGTGAAGCCGTCGTGCGCGGTGGCGAAGTTGATGGACGCGATGGGCTTGCGGCTGTTGTGCTCGTAGAGGTCGCTGGAGCCGGTGATGCGCGAGGCGAACTCGCCGAGGGTCGCGGGCTCGCCGCGCCAGAAGTCGCGGACCGTGTCGCGGTACTTGCCGTTCCACTCGGTCCACAGGGGCGGGAAGTTGCCGACCTGGTAGCCGCCGTCACCGACGTCCCAGGGCTCGGCGATGAGCTTGACCTGGCTGACCACCGGGTCCTGCTGGACCAGGTCGAAGAACGCGGACAGCTTGTCGACCTCGTGGAACTGGCGCGCGAGCGTCGCCGCGAGGTCGAACCGGAAGCCGTCGACGTGCATCTCGGTGACCCAGTACCGCAGCGAGTCCATGATCAGCTGCAGCACGTGCGGGTGCCGCATGAGCAGGCTGTTCCCGGTGCCCGTGGTGTCGTAGTAGTGCGACGCGTCGCCGTCGACGAGGCGGTAGTAGGCGGCGTTGTCGATGCCGCGGAAGCACAGGGTCGGGCCCATCTCGTTGCCCTCGGCCGTGTGGTTGTAGACGACGTCGAGGATCACCTCGATGTCGGCCTCGTGCAGGGCCTTGACCATGCCCTTGAACTCCGCGACCTGCTCGCCGCGGGTGCCGTATGCCGCGTAGCCGTTGTGCGGCGCGAGGAACCCGATCGTGTTGTAGCCCCAGTAGTTGTGCAGGCCCTTGTCCCGCAGCGTGAAGTCGTCGACGAACTGGTGCACGGGCATGAGCTCGACCGCGGTGACGCCGAGGTCCTTGAGGTGCTGGATGGTCACCGGGTGGGCCATCCCGGCATACGTGCCACGGATCTCCTCGGGCACCTCCGGGTGCAGCTGGGTGAGCCCCTTGACGTGGGCCTCGTAGATCACGGTGTCGTGGTACTCGTGCCGGGGCTGGCGGTCCTGCCCCCAGTCGAAGAAGGGGTTGATCACCACGGAGTACATGGTGTGCGCGCGGCTGTCCTCGGTGTTCGCCTTCTCCGGCTCGTCGCTCGGGTCGTCGAAGTCGTAGGAGAACAGCGACTGGTCCCCGTCGGCCATCCCGTCGATCGCCTTGGCGTAGGGGTCGAGGAGCAGCTTCGAGGGGTTGCAGCGGTGACCGGCGGCCGGCTCGTAGGGACCGTGGACGCGGTAGCCGTAGCGCTGCCCCGGCTGGAGCCCGTTGAGGTAGCCGTGCCAGACGAAGCCGTCCACCTCGGGCAGGTCGACGCGGGTCTCCTTGCCGTCGTCGTCGACGAGGCACAGCTCGACGCGGGTCGCGACCTCCGAGAAGACGGCGAAGTTGACGCCTGTGCCGTCGTACGTCGCCCCCAGCGGGTAGGACTTGCCGGGCCAGATCTCCATGTGTGTCCTTGCTGTGGGTCGTGCGGTGATGGTGCTGTGGTCGGGTCCGTCCACGGAAACCCTAGTCGGGAACGGGCCGCCCGCCACCGCCGCCCGACCTGTGCCACTAAGCGCTTGCTCAGTAGAGTGCAGCCACGTCCCGGTGCACCGACGCGCCGGTCGACCACACCCACCACGACGGAGGACCCATGACCACCCAGCGCGTCGCAGTCGTCAGCGGAGCAGCCCGCGGCATCGGGGCGGCCACCGCCCTGCGCCTTGCCGAGGACGGGAACGCCGTCGCGGTGCTCGACCTCGACGAGGCTGCCTGCGCGGGCACGGTCGACGCCATCACCGCCGCGGGCGGTCGGGCGCTCGCCGTGGGGGTGGACGTGAGCAAGGCGGACCAGGTCGAGGCCGCCGTGAAGCGGGTGGCGGAGGAGCTGGGGGCGCCGACGATCCTGGTCAACAACGCCGGCATCATCCGCGACAACCTCATCTTCAAGATGACCGAGGAGGACTGGGACGCCGTCATGGCGGTCCACCTCAAGGGCGCGTTCCTGCTCACCCGGGCCGTGCAGGCGTACATGACCCAGGAGAAGTACGGCCGCATCGTCAACCTGTCGTCCTCCTCCGCCCAGGGCAACCGCGGCCAGGCGAACTACTCCGCCGCCAAGGCCGGCCTGCAGGGCTTCACCAAGACGCTCGCGATCGAGCTGGGGCGCTTCGGCGTGACCGCGAACGCCGTCGCGCCGGGGTTCATCCAGACCGACATGACGGCCGCGACCGCCGAGCGCATCGGGGTGCCGTTCGAGGACTTCATCAAGCACTCGGCGTCGCAGATCCCGGTGCAGAGGGTCGGCCAGCCCGAGGACATCGCGGCGACGATCTCGTTCCTGTGCTCGGAGGAGGCCGGCTTCGTCTCCGGCCAGGTCATCTACGTCGCCGGCGGCCCCCTCGACTGACTGTGAGGATTCCCGTCGCAGCCTTATGGTGCTGGGCTGTCGCTGGTGGCCGCGGGCGTGACCCTTCGACTGACTGGCTTCGTGCCTTTCGCGGGACTTGTCCGCTCGTGGTTGCCGGCCCGGCCCGGTCGGAGTAGCTGGCCTGATCAGGAGCTTGACCGACCGATGTTCGCGCACCGGTCGTGTCTCATCACAGTCCTGCCGAATCTCCGCCCCGGACCGGAACCACATCCGCTCCCAGGCAAGGAGAGAACGCATGACCAGTGTGACCGATCTGCGTGAGGTGGTCGATGTCGTCATCGGCGTCGACACCCATGTCCACACCCACTCCGCGGCCGTGGTCGACGCACGCAGCGGTGGAGTGCTCGACGAGATCACCGTCGAAGCGACCGCCGATGGCTACGCCCAACTCATCGAGTTCGCCGACGAGCACGCAGTGCTACGGGCCTGGGCGATCGAGGGCACCGGCGGGCACGGCGCCGGCCTGACCCGACACCTCGAGCGCCGCGAGGAGGTCGTGGTCGAGCTCGACCGGCCGCAGCGAGCCAAACGGCGCAACGGGGCCAAGTCCGATCCGCTGGACGCCATCCGTGCTGCCCGCGAGGCGCTCTCACGGGCCAAACTCGGGACGCCACGCAGCGGCGGCGACCGCCAAGCGTTGTCGGTCCTGCTGGCCACTCGCCGCTCGGCCGTCAACGCCTCTACCGACGCCCAACGCCAGCTGTTCAGCCTGGTCATCGCCGCACCCGAACCGATCCGCAAGCGGTTCCGCGGCCAAAAGCTCCCGGCCATGATCCAGACCGCCGCCAGCATGCGACTGAGCTCCACGTGGGACGTCGAAACCACGACGACCGTACTCGCCCTGCGCTGCCTGGCCCGCCGTGCCTGCGCACTCGCCGCGGAAGCCGCCGAGCACGAGAAGGCGATCCGGGCCATCGTGCGGTCCTGGCGCCCCGACCTGCTCGCCCAGCCCGGCATCGGGCCGATCATTGCCGCGACCGTGCTGTGCGCCTGGTCCCACCCGGGGCGCATCCACTCCGAAGCAGCCTTCGCGATGCTCGCCGGTGTTGCACCGATCCCGGCCACCAGCGGGCAGGTCACCAATCGCCACCGGCTCAACCGCCACGGCGACCGGCAGCTCAACCGCGCCCTGCACACCATCGCGCTCTCACGAATCCGCTACGACGAAGCCACCCGCCACTACGTGGCCCGCCGCACCACCGAGGGCAAGACCAGCCGCGAAATCAAACGCTGCCTCAAGCGCTACATCGCCCGCGACCTCTACCGACTACTCGAACACGCCCCCACCAAGGCTTGACGAGCCATAGGAGCGTCCCTCGGCCGACCGGCTGACCCCCCGTCGCGATCACGCCTCGGGGGCCGTGGGCCGCGCCTACACTCCGGCGCCGTGGGGGACGACGAGCAGGCAGGTCCGGTGGAGCCGTTGTGGCCGGCAGCGGCGGCCGTGGTGGCAGCGCCACCGCGGGCGCCACTCGTGCTCGAGTGTGACGACGCCCTCGTTCGCTCGACGGCCCGCGCCGTCCTGCGGGCCCTGCTGATCGGCTGGCGTGGGCTCGCCCTGGCCCTGCTGTCGGTCGGGCTCGCCTACCTGGTCGCGACAGGCGGCTCCGGACCGGCGGGTTGGCCGGTGGCGCTCGGTGCCCTCGGCCTGTACCTCCTGCAGGTGACGATGGTCGCCCTCGGCGCCAGCCGGGCGATGCGCCGCATGCTCCCCGCGGGCGGCCGGGTGGTCAGCTGGTATGCCGCGCCGGGCGTCCTCGCGATCCAGACCGGGTCGGGGAGGACCGACCTGCGCGCCGGGTCGCTGCGGCAGGCGCGACGCCGGGGCGCCGTGACGAGCGTCTGGCTGCGCCGCAGCCGCCGGCGGGGGTCCCTCCCCAGCGCGCTGCTGACCGACGAGGACCTCGCGTTCCTGGTCGGCTCCGACAACGCTGCGGTCGACGGGCCCGGGGGCGGCAGGCCCAGCGCGGCCCCGTCCGCCGGGGCGCCCGGCCCGGCTGAGGACATGCCCCTGCTGCTGGTGGTGACCAGCCAGACCCGCCGCGACCTGCGCCGGGCTGCCGTCGCCTGGACGGTGCGGCGGCCCCAGATGGTGCTGCTGCTCGGGTCCGCCGCGGGCCTGGTCGCGATCGCGACGCTGTCCGGCCAGCCGGCAAACGGCCCGCTGGCCGTGGTCCTGGTCTGCCTCTGGTCCGTCAGGGTGGTGCGGACCGCCCGGGCGGTCGGCCGGGCGTACGAGCCGGGGGCCCTGGTCCGCGCCGGGCTCACCGCGGACGGCCTGCGGCTGCAGACGGGCGACGACCTCGTCGACACCTACCCGCTGCACACGGCACGACGCTGCCACGTCGGTCGGCGGCACGTGCGGATCGACCTCGGCAGGGGCCGACCCAGCCTCTTCGTGGCGCGGGACCTGTTCCCGCCGACGGAGCTGGCCGCCCTCCAGCGCCGGGTCGCCGCCCACTGACCCGCCCTTCCGCCCGCCTCCCGACCCCGCTCGCCCCGCTCGTCTGCTCACACACCTGCGTCCCACTGGGCGGGGATCCGCTCCGCGCGCAGTCGGACGCTCGTCTGTTCACACACCTGCGTCCCCCTGGGCAGGGATCCGCTCCGTGCGCAGTCGGACGCTCCTCTGCTCACACACCTGCGTCCCCCTGGGCAGGGATCCGCTCTCTGCGCAGTCGGACGCTCGTCTGTGCGCAGACCAGCGAGCACGAGCAGGTGAGGGGCACATCGGCCCTTGACGGGTGCCTGCAGGGAGCGCACAGTTGCCTTGTCAGTTAATTAACCGATTGGTTGATGATGGACGACTCGCTCAGCACCACCTTCGCCGCCCTCGCCGACCCCACGCGCCGCGCCATCCTCGAGCGCCTCGCGCGGGGCGACGCGACGGTGGGCGAGCTGGCCGAGCCGTTCTCGATGAGCCTGCCGGCGATCTCCAAGCACCTGTCGGTGCTCGAGCGCGCCGGTCTGGTCACCAAGGACCGCGACGGGGTGCGACGGCACTGCCACATCTCCGCCACGCCCTTGAGGTCCGCGACCACCTGGCTCGAGGAGTACCGCCGCTTCTGGGAGGCCAACCTCGACAGCCTGGACGCCTACCTCACCCGCATCCAGCAGCACCCGGAGGAACAGCAGCCATGACCACCACGACCGACTCCGCCCGCGTCACCGCCGACGGCTCCGACATCGTCGTCACCCGCCAGTTCGCCGCCCCCGCCCAGCTCGTCTACGAGGCCATGACGCGGCCCGAGCACGTCCGCCAGTGGTGGGGCGCCGGCCACGGCGAGATGACGACCTGCGAGGTCGACCTGCGGGTCGGCGGGCGCTGGCACTTCGCCCAGGTCACCCCCGACGGGCGCGAGGTGTCCTTCTCGGGCGAGTACCTCGAGCTCGACCCGCCGGGCCGCATGGTCCACACCGAGAAGTTCGACAACATGCCCGACAGCGAGCCGTCGACCATCGTCACGACCCTCACGGAGCAGGACGGCGTCACGACGCTGCACGCGGTGTGCACCTACGACTCGCCCCAGACGGTCGAGGCCGTCGTCGGGTCGGGCATGGAGAGCGGCCTGCAGTCGTCCTACAACGCCATCGACGACCTGCTGGTCCGGCTCCAGGCCGCCTGACGGCGCGGCCGGGGTCAGGCCCCGAGGACGACGACCCGCCCGGTCGTCCGGCCCGAGGCAACGCGGGTCAGGGCGGCCGGGGCGTCGTCGAAGGCCACCTGGTCGGAGACCACGGGCACGATTGCCTCTGCAGCGGCCAGCTCGATCAACCGCGCGTGCGCGTCCTGCGCCACCGCGGGGTTGCGCTCCAGGTACAGGCCCCAGTGCAGCCCCACCAGCGAGTAGTTCTTGACCAGCGCGTGCCCGAGCGGCGGCGTCGGGATCGTGCCGCTGGTGAACCCCACGACGACGATCCGCCCCTCGAAGGCCACGACCTTCGTCGAGGCCTCGAACGACGGGCCGCCCACCGGGTCGAACACGACGTCCGCCCCACCGCGGCCGAGCGCCTCGCGCAGCGCCCCGACGAGGTCGCCCTCGGTGCGGTCCACGACGACGTCGGCCCCGGCGGCACGCGCGACCTCGGCCTTGGCGGCCCCGCCGACGACACCGACGACCCGGGCACCGAGAGCCTTGCCCACCTGCACCGCCGCGGTGCCGACACCGCCGGCCGCGGCGTGCACCAGCAGCGTCTCCCCGGCCTGGAGGGCGGCCCGGCGCACGAGCCCGACGTATGCCGTCTGGTAGCCGATCGTGAGGCAGCTGGCCTGCGCGTCGGTCCACGACGGCGGCGCCGGGAACGCCCCGCCCGCCGGCATCAGGCACTGCTCGGCGAGACCGCCGGCCGGGACCGCGGTCGTGCCGACGACGCGGTCACCGAAGCGGTACCGGTCGGGGTCCACACCGGGCCCGACCTCGAGCACCTCGCCGCAGACCTCGACGCCCGGCGTGAACGGCGGCTCGGGGCGCACCTGGTACTGGCCCCGGACCATGAGGGCGTCGGGGAAGTTGAGGGCGGCTGCCAGCACCCGCACCCGCAGCTGTCCCGGCCCGACGACGGGCTCGGGCACGTCGGCCAGCGCCAGCACCTCTCCCGGCTCGCCGAGCGCCGTCGCCTGCCACGCCTTCACGGTGCCTCCTGGGTGAATGGGTCGTTCAATCGGTCGGTCGGCCGGTGTCCCTCGGTCAGCCCGGCCAGTCGGCGCCCATGGTGACCGGGGGCAGCGCCCCGGCCATGCGGCGCATGCCGGCGAGCCAGCGGTCGGGGTCCGCCGCCCGGTGCGCGTACATCTGCGCGACCTCGGGGTGCGGCAGGACGAGGAACCGGCCGTCCTCCAGTGCCGCGAACAGGTCCTGCGCCACCTTCTCGGGCGAGACGGCGGTCGGCTCCATCAGGGCCCGCCCAGCTGCACCGGAGCTGCGCAGCATGTCGGTGTGCACGCCCTGCGGGCAGACGGCGTGCACGCGGATTCCCTTGTCGCCGTAAGTCATCGACATCCACTCGGCGAACGCGAGGGCGGCGTGCTTGGTCACGGCATACGGCGCGGCACCGGGGATGGACAGCAGGCCGGCGGCGCTCACGGTGGCGACGAACGTGCCGCTCCCCCGCTCGAGCCACTCCGGGACGAGCAGGCGCGCGGCGCGGACGTGGCCCATGACGTTGACGTTCCAGGACACCTCCCACGCCTTCTCGGCCACGGCCTCCGTGCCGCCGCGGGCGACGCCGGCGTTGGCGCAGTAGACGTCGATCCCACCGAGGTGCTCCCGGGCGGCGGCCACGAGCGCCTCGACACCATCCTCGCTGGAGGCGTCGCCTGCGACGGCGTGGGCGCCGAGCGACTCGGCCGTCGCCGAGAGCGCGTCGGCGTCGAGGTCGTTGACGACGACCCGTGCGCCCGCGTCGACGAAGGCCCGGGCGTATGCCGCGCCGATGCCGCGGGCGGCTCCCGTCACCACGACGCGGGCGCCGGTGAGGTCGAGCGTCACAGGCCGCCGCCGAGCGTGACGCCGCCGTCGACGACCAGGGTCTGCCCGGTGATCCAGCCGGCGTCCTCCGAGAGCAGGAACGACACCGCACCGGCCACGTCCTCGGGCACCCCGAGCCGCTTCATCGGGTACGCCGAGGCGACCTTCTCCTCGCGGCCCTCGTAGAGCGCCTGGGCGAACTGCGTCTTGACGATCGCCGGGGCGACCGCGTTGACCCGGATCCCCGGGCCCAGCTGGTACCCCAGCTCGGTGGTGAGGTGGATCAGGGCCGCCTTGGTCACGCCGTACCAGGCGATCGGCCCGGCCGCGCCGATCCCCGCGATCGAGGCGACGTTGACGACGGCGCCCGGACGCCCGTCGGCGCCGAGGCCTGCCGCCACGGCCTTCTGCACCCACGCGAGGGCGGCGACGACGTTCGTGTCGAACATCTTCCGCGCGGCGTCGAGCGGGGTGTCGAGCAGCGGCCCGTAGACCGGGTTGATGCCCGTGTTGTTCACGAGCAGGTCCAGGCCGCCGAACCGGTCCAGCGCGGTCCGGACGACCTCGTCCTGGTGTGCCTCGTCCGCCGCGTTGCCGGCGACACCGACCGCGTGGTCGGCGCCGCCGAGTTGCTCGGCAGCCTCGGCGAGGGCGTCGGGCTTGCGGGCCGTCAGGACCACGCGGGCACCCTCGGCGACGAGCCGGGCGGCGATGCCCAGGCCGATGCCGCGCGAGGAGCCGGTGACGATGGCGACCTTGCCGTCGTGTGCGCCCACGCTCAGAGCCCGAGGTCCCGGCCGATGAGCTCCTTCATGATCTCGTTCGAGCCGGCCCAGATCTTGGAGACCCGGGCGTCGCGCCACGCCCGCGCCACGCGGTACTCGTTCATGAAGCCGTAGCCGCCGTAGAGCTGGACGCACTCGTCGAGCACGTCGTTCTGCACCTGCGCGGAGAACCACTTGGCCTTGGCCGCGTCGACCGGCGTGAGCTTGCCCTCGGCGTGCGCGGCGATGCAGTCGTCGACGTAGGCCTGGGTGACCTCGAGGCGCGTCTGCAGCTCGGCGATCTTGAACTTGTTGTGCTGGAACGAGCCGACCGGCTGGCCGAACGCCTTGCGCTCCTTGGTGTACTCGATCGTCTCGCGCAGGATCTGGAACGCGTGGGCGGTGTTCGCGACCGCGGCGCCGATCCGCTCCTGCGGCAGGCGCTGCATCATCGAGATGAAGCCCATGCCCTCCTCGCCGAGGCGGTTGGCGTCGGGGACGCGCACGTTCTCGAAGAACAGCTCGGAGGTGTCGGCCTCTTCCTGCCCGACCTTGTCGAGCTTGCGACCGCGGCTGAAGCCCTCCATGCCGGCCTCGACCATGAGCAGGCTGATGCCCTTGGCGCCCTTGGACGGGTCGGTGCGTGCCGCCACGATGACGAGGTCGGCCTGGTAGCCGTTGGTGATGAACGTCTTGGAGCCGTTGAGGATCCAGTCGCCGGAGCCGTCGTCGGCCCGCACGGCGGTGGTCTTGAGGGCCGCGAGGTCGGACCCGCCCGACGGCTCGGTCATCGCGATGGCGCAGATGAGGTCACCGTTGGCCATGCCCGGCAGCCAGCGCTCCTTCTGCTCCTGCGTGCCGAGGTCGACGATGTACGGCGGGCAGACGTCGGAGTGGATGCCGAAGCAGCTCGACACGGCGAAGTTGAAGCCCGCGATGACCTCGGCCGCGATGGCGTTGAAGCGGTAGTCCCCGGCACCCATGCCGCCGAACTCCTCGGGGATGTCGAGGCCGAAGAGCCCCTGCTTGCCGGCCTCCTTCCAGATGTCGCGGTCGATCGACTTGACCTCGAGCATCTGCTCGGCGCGCGGACGCAGCGTCCGCTCGACGAACTCCTGGACGGAGCTGCGGAAGGCCTCGTGGTCGGGGCCGTACAGGTTGCGGGGCATGACTCTCCTTGCGTGACACGATGGTGACTAAGCGCTTGCTTAGTTTCCGATGTGTCGGGCATGCTGTCAACATGCCCAGCCCCGCCCGTCCGGTCGCCGCCGCACCGGCGACGCCGACCCCGGCGCCGCAGGACACCGCGCAGCGGCTGCTCCAGGCCGCGGCCGAGGCGTTCGCCGACCGCGGCTTCCACGCGACCACCACCCGCGACATCGCGGCCCGGGCCGGCCTGTCCCCCGCCGGCGTCTACGTGCACTTCGCCACCAAGGAGGAGCTCCTCTACCAGCTCAGCCGGGAGGGGCACGTCGTCGCCCGCGACATGCTGCGGGACGCCGCCGCCCGGGAGCACACGCCCACGGACGCGCTGCGGGCGATCATGGCGACCTTCGCGCGCTGGCACGCCGAGCACTTCCGGGTCGCCCGCATCGTCCAGTACGAGTTCGGCAACCTCACCCCGGAGCACCGCGACGACGTGCTGCGGCTGCGCAAGGAGATCGACGCCGTCGTGCGGACCGTCGTCACCCAGGGCGTCGAGCAGGGCGAGTTCGACGTCGACGACGTGCCGGACACCACGCTCGCCCTCATGTCCATGGCCGTCGACGTCGCCCGCTGGTACGACCCGGAGATCAAGCGGACCCCGGAGGCCATCGGCACGGCATACGCGGAGCTCGGGCTGCGGCTGGTCAGCGCCCGCTGACGGTCGCCGGCGGCCTCACCCTCACAGCACCCGGGAGACTCCGGGCACCCGCGTGACGAGCCAGCCGACGGCGAACACGGCCGGCACGCCCACCGCGGACACGAGCACGAACTTGGCCTCGGGCGCCCACGGCAGCGAGTGCACGGCGCCCGAGATCGCGACGAGCACGACGGGGTGCAGCAGGTATGCCGCGTACGCGCCGCGCGACGCCCGCGCCAGCACCGGCCCCTGCGGGCCGGACCAGCGCTCGCGGAACCACCACCACGCCCACACGGCGAGGGTCAGCGCCCCCAGCCCGTCGACCACGGCGAAAGTGAGCGCGAACGGGTGCACGCCGCGGACCAGGGCCTCGTCCTCGGTGGCGAAGCCGTAGGCGGCGAAACCCGTGAACACCACGAGGCAGGCGACGGCCACGAGCCCGCTCCCCCGGCCCAGGCGGCGTGGGACGGTGTCCAGCCAGCCACGTTCGCGGGCGAGCGCGCCCACTGCGAAGACACCGGCGGCCTGCGGCCAGTGCTGCCAGTTGAGGTTCCAGAGGGTGTCGGAGAAGTAGGACCAGCGCAGCCACGTCACGACGTCCGCCGCCGCGACCACCAGCGCCGCGGTCGCGATCGTTCGTGCGGTGAGCCGGCCGGGCCTCGGACGGGCGGGCCACACCCGGCGCCACGCGGCATACGCCAGGGAGAGCACCAGCAGCACGGTGATGAACCAGACCGGGCCGAGGTCGCGGTCGCCGCCGAGGTCGGTGAGGTAGTCGACGAGGGTGCGGGACTCACCCTGCACCCGGCCGCCCAGGTAGTCGGCGAAGGGGTCGACGAGGAGGAAGTAGAGGACCGTCGGTACGCCCAGCCGCAGCAGCCTGGCCCGCGCGAACGGGCCGGGACCCCGGCGGGCCAGCGAGCCGGCCGCCATCCAGCCGCCCACGAGGAACAGCGGTGCCAGGCCGAACACGCCGGCGAGGAAGGCGGGCACCCCGAGCAGTACCGGGGTGACCTGCGACGTCGTCCGCTCCTCGTAGTACCAGCCGATGTCGACGACGTAGGCCGTCGCCACGTGCACCACGACGACCCCCGCGATGGTGGCCACCTTGAGCCGGTCGACCCAGGCGAGGGCGCGCGAGGGCCTGCCCTGCGTCGGTCCGGGCGGACACGGACACGGCCACCTCCCCTCGGCGGGTTCACCGTAGGGGCACGCGCCGTCCGCCCACCCGGGTCCTTGGTCACGGCCCCGGTCCGGGACGGGTTCCACGCGGTCCCCCGGTCGGGTCACCGGGCCGGTCACCGAGCCGGTGGCACGCCCGTTCCCGCGTGCGGGCCCGTCCGGGCGGTGCACTCGCTACAGTGACCGCGGCGTCCGGCCGGGCGCCTGCCGACGAGGGGGTTTCGCACCATGCTGTTCTGGGGTTGGGGGGGCAAGAGCATCAACCGGCAGGTGTCGCCGAACCAGGCGGTCGTCCTGAGGTACCGGTACCTGCACCTGATGTTCCTGTTCACGACGACGTGGGGGTACCGGTACGCCCTGGCCACGGCGACCGAGCAGGGCTGGGCGACGCGGCCGATCAGCGACGCGGAGGCTCGCGGGCTGCTCGGCGGCGAGGAGCTGCGGCCGAGCCCATGGAAGCGGTTCAGCATCTTCCTGCCGCTGGGGGTCCTGCTGCTCGTGGCGGTCGTGGCCGTCCTGCGCTGACCGACCGCGGGCCGGCTGCACTGGCAGACGACAGGTCGAGGCGATGGTCGTGGCCTGCGAACGGCCGTGTGCCCCAGCCACGTGTGGCT
>NZ_JBHUYG010000072.1:0-7943 GCF_042668795.1 Pedococcus sp. NPDC057267
GCCCCAACCGGGGCCGCACGGCATTCGTCGTCATGGGGGAGCGGGGCGGCGTCTCGGGGGTCGATCGGCGTCTCACGCAGTGGGAAAGCGGTTCCAAATAGTTGGACGTCCACGTAATCTCGGAGCATGGCGCGGCAGCTGGTGATTCTTAGCAGCCGCGGCGAGTTCCGGTAGTCAGCCAGCTCGCCGCGGAGATCCCGCCGTGCGTGGCTGACAGCGGCCCCCTGGAACCCAGGGCTGGCCCCCGAAACCCCAAGAACCCGAATCCCTGTCCGCACAGGGAGATCCGCGAAGGAAGCGATCGTGATGAGCGAAGAGGCCCAGAAGGCACGTCAGGCACTGCAGGAGTCGATGGACCTGCGCGAGCAGGGTCACTCGGACGACTGAGACCCTCCACAGGGTGGCCTGCGCGCCACCCCCGACGAACGGCCCCCGATCCCCGCGATCCGGGGCCGTTCGTCATCTGAGACAGAGATATCGCATGGCAAGACGATCCCTAGGCTGGCTCCCATGACCTCCGACTCCGCCACGACGTCCTCGACCGACACCGTCGCCCTCGCCGTCATCGGCGGCGACGGGATCGGCCCGGAGGTCGTCGCCGAGGGCCTGAAGGTCCTCGAGGCGGTCACCGCCGGGAGTGGCACCAAGTTCCACACCACCGAGTACGACCTCGGCGCCCGCCGCTGGCACGCCACCGGTGAGACGCTGCCCGACTCGGTGCTCGAGGAGCTTCGCGGCCACGACGCGATCCTGCTCGGCGCGATCGGTGACCCGACGGTCCCGAGCGGCGTCCTCGAGCGGGGGGTCCTGCTGCCCCTGCGGTTCGCGCTCGAGCACTACGTGAACCTGCGGCCGGCCAAGCTCTACCCGGGGGTCCAGAGCCCGTTGGCCGTGGAGCGCGTGGCCCCTGACGGCATCGACTTCGTCGTCGTGCGCGAGGGCACCGAGGGGCCGTACACCGGCAACGGCGGTTCGCTGCGCACCGGGACCCCGAACGAGATCGCCACCGAGGTCAGCGTCAACACGCGCTTCGGCGTCGAGCGGGTCGTCCGCGACGCCTTCGCCCGCGCCCAGGCGCGCCCCCGCAAGCACCTGACGCTCGTGCACAAGCACAACGTGCTCACCCACGCGGGCCACCTGTGGCGCCGCACGGTCGAGGAGGTCGGGGCGGAGTTCCCCGACGTCGAGACGGCCTACCAGCACGTCGACGCGGCCACGATCTTCCTGGCCACCGACCCCGGTCGGTTCGACGTCATCGTCACCGACAACCTGTTCGGCGACATCATCACCGACATCGCCGCCGCGATCGCCGGGGGCATCGGCCTGGCCGCCAGCGGCAACATCAACCCCGACCGGACGGCACCGAGCATGTTCGAGCCGGTCCACGGCTCGGCCCCGGACATCGCCGGGCAGGGCAAGGCCGACCCCACCGCGACGATCCTCTCGGTCGCCATGCTGCTCGAGCACCTCGGGCGGCCGGAGGAGGCTGCACGGGTCGAGGCCGCCGTGGCGGCGGACCTCGCCGAGCGGGGCAGCTCGGTACGCAGCACCACCGAGGTCGGCGACGCGGTCGCCGCCCGGCTCTAGGCCCCCGGCGGCGCCCGCCTCTCCTGCCCGACGCGCCCGGCCGGGCAGGTAACCTCGGCAGGAGAACCCGCACCGTCGCAGGAGGACTCCATGAGCCAGACCGCCGCCCCGCTGACCTTCGAGGTCACCCGCCGCTCCGACCCGCGGCCGGACGCGGAGCGCGAGGCCGTACTGGCGAACCCGGGCTTCGGGACCACCTTCACCGACCACATGGTCACGGCCACGTGGACGCGCGGCGAGGGGTGGCACGACGGCAGGGTCACGGCGTACGGGCCCATCACCCTCATGCCCTCGGCCGCGGTCCTGCACTACGCGCAGGAGATCTTCGAGGGCATGAAGGCATACCGGCACGCGGACGGGTCCATCTGGACGTTCCGCCCGGAGGCCAACGCGCAGCGGATGCTGCGCAGCTCCACGCGGATGGCCCTGCCCCAGCTGCCCGAGGACGACTTCCTCGCCTCGCTGCGCGCGCTCGTCGAGGTGGACCAGGCGTGGGTGCCGGCGTACGACGGCGGCGAGAAGAGCCTGTACCTGCGGCCGTTCATGTACGCGTCGGAGGCGTTCCTGGGCGTGCGGCCGGCCGCCGAGGTGACCTACTCGGTCATCGCCTCGCCGGCCGGGGCGTACTTCAGCGGCGGCATCAAGCCGGTCACGCTCTGGCTCTCGGAGCACTACGCCCGGGCGGGGGAGGGCGGCACCGGTGCGGCCAAGTGCGGCGGCAACTACGCCTCGTCGCTCGCAGGCCAGCTCGAGGGGATCGAGCACGGCTGCGACCAGGCGGTGTTCCTCGACTCCTCCACGCACACCTACGTCGAGGAGCTCGGCGGGATGAACCTGTTCTTCGTCACCCGCGACAACCGGCTGGTCACGCCCGAGCTGACGGGCTCCATCCTCGAGGGCGTGACGCGCTCCTCCGTGCTCGAGCTCGGCAAGGAGCTCGGGCTGACGGTCGAGGAGCGTCGCGTGCCGATCCAGGAGTGGAAGGACGGCGCCGCCTCGGGCGAGATCGCGGAGATCTTCGCCTGCGGGACGGCCGCGGTGATCACGCCCGTGGGCGAGATGCGCTGGGACGGCGGCTCGTGCGACCACCGTCGCGACGGGCAGGACATCGGCGAGGTCACCTCGACCATCCGCACGCGCCTGCTCGACATCCAGTACGGCCGCACCGAGGACACCCACGGCTGGATGACCCGGCTGGTGTGACTCCAGCCGCCGGCCGGGTGTCCCCAACCGGCGATTGCTCGCGTGCTGTGCGTCGCCCCACCACCCGGGGCAACGCACAGCAGCGCCGGCCCCTCCCTCGGACGGAGGGCCGGCGCCCACCATCCGGACGCGGCATACCACTGGCCGGACGGGCCTGTCACCATGGGCGCATGACGTCCTGGCACGTGGCCACCGCCACGGTGATTATCGGCTAGCGCGACGAGAACCCTCTCGTCGCGCAGACCTCCCGTACCCGGGGGGTCTTTCTGTTTGTGGAGCACGGCCTGTTCGTGCAGCACACACTGAGGCGACGCCCCGGCCCACCCCGTGCCGGGCGTCGGGCGCGACGACGAGGACGCTGTCACCAGGACGACGACCCGGACCGCCCCCGCGGCGGTCCACCCGCGGACACGGCCCCGAGGAAACGATGATGAGCGACCTGCACGTCTACGACACGACCCTGCGCGACGGCGCGCAGCAGGAGGGGCTCAACCTCTCCGTCGCCGACAAGCTAGCCATCGCGGCGCACCTCGACGAGCTGGGTGTCGGCTTCATCGAGGGTGGCTGGCCGGGCGCGAACCCCAAGGACACGGAGTTCTTCGCCCGGGCCCGCACCGAGCTGCAGCTGCGCAACGCCGTCCTCGCGGCGTTCGGCGCGACCCGGCGGGCCGGCGGCGTCGCCGCCGACGACCCGCTGGTCCGCGCCCTGCTCGACTCCCAGGCGCCGGTGGTCACCCTGGTGGCCAAGTCGCACGTGCGGCACGTCGAGTCCGCGCTGCGCACCACCCTGCAGGAGAACCTCGCCATGGTGCGCGACACGGTCTCCTTCCTCGCAGGCGAGGGTCGGCGCGTGTTCCTCGACGCCGAGCACTTCTTCGACGGGTACGCCGCCGACCGCGCCTACGCGCTCGAGGTGGTGCGGACGGCGCTGGAGGCGGGCGCGGAGGTCGTGGCGCTGTGCGACACCAACGGCGGCATGCTGCCCGGCCAGGTGGCCGACGTCGTGGGGGACACCGTCGCGGCGACGGCCGGCCGGGTCGGCATCCACTGCCACAACGACACCGGGTGCGCGGTGGCCAACTCGATGGCCGCGGTCGAGGCCGGCGCCAGCCACGTGCAGGGCACGATCAACGGGTACGGCGAGCGCACCGGCAACGCCGACCTGCTCACCGTCGTGAGCAACCTGCAGATCAAGCGGGGCCTGCCGCTGCTGCAGCCCGAGCGGCTGCGCGAGGCGACCCGGATCGCCCACGCGGTCAGCGAGATCACGAACATCCCGCCCTACTCGCGCCAGCCCTACGTCGGCGCCAGCGCCTTCGCGCACAAGGCCGGCCTGCACGCCAGCGCGATCAAGGTCGACCCCGACCTGTACCAGCACACCGACCCGCAGCACGTCGGCAACGACATGCGCATGCTGGTGTCGGACATGGCCGGGCGCGCCTCCATCGAGCTCAAGGGGCGCGAGCTCGGTTACGACCTCTCGGGCGACCCGGAGCTGCTGGCCCGCATCCTCGCGACGGTCAAGGAGCTCGAGCTGCGCGGGTACACCTTCGACGCCGCCGACGCGTCCTTCGAGCTGCTGCTGCGCCGCGAGGTCGAAGGCGCCACGCACGACTTCTTCAACGTCGAGTCGTGGCGGGTCATCACCGATGCGCGCGGCGACGAGGACGCGCTCTCCGAGGCGACGGTGAAGGTCGTGGCCGGTGGCCAGCGGGTCGTGGCGACCGGCGAGGGCAACGGTCCCGTCAACGCGCTCGACCACGCGCTGCGCCAGGCGCTCGTGCCGGCATACCCCGAGCTCGACAAGCTCGAGCTCATCGACTTCCGCGTCCGCATCCTCGACGCCGCGCACGGGACCGACGCCGTCACCCGCGTGCTCATCGAGACCTCCGACGGCTCGACCTCCTGGGAGACCATCGGCGTGGCCGGCAACATCATCGAGGCGTCGTGGCAGGCGCTCGTGGACGGCGTCACCTACGGGCTCGTGCGAGCGGGCGTCCCGGTCCGGTAGCGCCGGGAGGCGGCTGCCCCGACGGGCCCGGCGCGCCCCGCTGCGCGCGTCGGCTGGGCGCCGACCGCTGCCGGGACGAAGTCGAGCACCGGCCGGTCCTGGCGCAGGGGGGGTATGCCGGGACCAGCCGGTGCTCGGAGCGCCATGGCGTCTGCGGGGAAGCCTGGCGGTGGAGCGCCGACCGGCCCTCAGGGGACGTGGACCGGTCGGCGTACTCCTTACCTTCGCCCATGCGTGGCGGCGAAACCCGGTGCCGCCGTCGCAATTCGCCTAGTGCATGGGGATCAGTGCGTGCCGGGCAGCCACAGCGAGACGCGGGTGCCGCCCTCCGGGCGGGGCTCCACCGAGCACCGACCGCCGGCCAGGGTGGCCCGGTCACGCATGCTCGACACGCCCCGGTGACCGGGCAGCGAGGACTCGACGCCGTCGCCGGGACCCACCCCGTCGTCCTCGACGAGCACCTGCAGCCCGTCGTCGACGCCCGACACGAGCACCCGGACGTGGGTGGCGCCCGCGTGCTTGAAGGCGTTGGTCAGCGCCTCCTTGGCGATCCGGTAGGCGACGGCTCGCGTGGACTCGGGCACCTCCGGCTCGCCGGTGCCGTCGACGGAGCGCACCACGTCGGTGCCCTCGAAGACCTCCTCGGCGGCGCGGACCAGTGCGGGAGTGACGCCCTCGTGCAGGTCCGGCGGTTCGAGGTCGAAGAGCAGCGCGCGGAGGCGGTCGGTCGCGCCACGCACGCTCTCCTGCAGCCCGTCCAGCTCGGGCAGCAGGTCGGGCGCGTGCTCGCGCAGCCTGCGGCGCAGAAGGCCGAGCCGCAGGTCCACGGCGGCGCAGGCCTGCACCGGGTCGTCGTGCACGTCCGCGGCGATCCTCGCCCGCTCGGCGTCCTGCGCGTCCACGAGGCGGGTGAGCAGGGCCGAGCGCTGCTCGACGAGGTCGCGCAGGGACGCCTCGGCGGCGACGCGCTCGCTGATGTCGCGCTGCACCGTGGCGAGCGCGAACGGCTCGCCCGTGCTGATGTCGCGCATCAGGAAGCTGGCCACCGCGACGGGGATCGAGTCGTCACTGGCCCAGCGCTTGAGCGTCGTCTGGCCTTCCCAGTGGCCGTCGCGGACGACCGCGGGCTGCTCGACCTCGACGGAGGCGACCAGCCCCTCGGGCGTGAGGTAGTCGGCGATCGTGGTCCGGCGGACGTCGGTGTCCCCTGGCATGCCGATGAGCGCCCGGCCACCGGGGTTGAGGTACTCCACGGTGCCGTCGAGCGAGGCGATGGCGATGAAGTCTGGGGAGGCCTCGACAAGGGCCTTGAAGCGGCTGAGGTCGGAGGCAAGTCCCTCCACGCGCCGCCGGTCCGCCGCGGCAGCGGCCTCACGCGCCCGTTGCTCCGTCACGTCCGTGGCCACGCCGACCGCGCCGGTGACCTCCCCCTCGTGGTCGACGAGCGGCTCGAAGTGCAGCGCGAGCCGCCGGCCCTGGAACTCCCGCTCCCCGTGGAAACGCTCGCCGGCCAGGGCCTTGCTGATCGCCTCGGTGGCAAGCGGGTCGTCGCGGTACACGTCGAAGAAGCTCTGGCCGACGAGCTCGTTGTGTCCCAGCCCGATGGCCATCAGCCCGGGCCCCACCGAGAGGGTGCACCGCCCGTCGGCGTCCATGCCGAAGATGACCTGGGGTCCGACATCGGCCCCGTCGTCGATCGCGAGCCAGTCGCCCTCTGCCATTGCCCGTCCCCTCCACGTCCCGACCCGCGGTGGTCGCCGGCCCATCGTAGGCACTGCGAGGCGGGGCGCGCCGGATGAGCGGGCGCCCCGATCGGGAAGAAAAGGCGACCGACGCCCGGCCCGGCAGCCCGCCTGGGAGGCGCCGGACGCCCGGGTTCAGCGACGGGTCAGGGTGCGCAGGGCGCCGGCTGCGGTCTCGGTCGCCAGGACGACCTCGCCGGCCGCGCACCGGGCCAGGAGGTCCGGCAGGGCCTCGCCGATCTGGCCCTTGGTGAGGTAGCCGACCGCTCCCGCGCGGACGACGGAGGCGACGGTGCTGGCCGTGCCATCTGCTGAGACCGCGACGACGACAGGGGCCCCCGGCAGGGCGGCGACGGCCGCGACGGCTCCCGCCCCACCCCCCGGCATACGGATGTCGAGGAGCGCGAGGTCCACCGCGAGCTCGGACGCCAGGCGGAGGGCGTCCTCACCGCTGGACGCCTGCGCGACCACGGTGAACCGGCCGTCGGACTCGAGGACGTGCACGAGCGCGGCGAGCACCTGCGGGTGGTCGTCGGCGACGAGCACGCGGAGCGGGGACACGGACATTCCTGACGCGACGAGGGGTTTCGGTGGCAATTCATTCTGCCGCCCAAGGGGTGTCTCGATGCCGGTGCGCGCGCTTCCCGGCCGGTAGTGCATGGATACTAGGCGCGGAGGTGGTGTCGTGAGCGAAGGGGCCGAGGTGACACAGGACGCCGGGGTGGGGCAGCCGATCCGTGTCGTGATCGTCGACGACCACGAGGTGGTGGCCGCCAGCCTGGCGCGCGTCCTCGACGACGAGCCGGACGTGATGACCGTCGGGCTGGCGAGCAGCATCGCCCAGGCCCGGGCGAGGGTGGTGTCGGCCGCACCCGACGTGCTCATCCTCGACCGGCGGCTGCCGGACGGCGACGGGGTCGAGGCGATCGCCGGCCTCAAGGCGCTGAGGCCCAGCATGAACGTGCTCGTCCTGACCGGGTCGAGCTCGGACGACGTGCTCGTGCGCGCGCTCGAGGCGGGCGCGGCCGGCTTCCTGTCCAAGACACGCAGCCTGGGCGAGGTGACCAGTGCCGTCCGGGCCGCGGCCCAGGGCGAGGCGACGATCTCCCCGGAGATGCTGGCGCGACTGCTCCCGAAGCTGACCCGCACCCCGGCGCCCGGCCCCACGCTCACCCGGCGCGAGGAGGAGGTCCTGGCCATGCTCGCGCGCGGGCTGTCCAACGCCGCCATCGCGGCCGAGCTCGTCGTCAGCGTCAACACGGTCCGCAACCACGTCTCGAACCTGTCGGCCAAGCTCGGCGCGCACAGCAAGCTCGAGGCGATGTCGATCGCCATCCAGCGCGGCCTGCTCTCACCCCCCGGCTGAGCGGGCGCGGGGGGGGGGGGGGGGGGGCGGCCCC
>NZ_JBHUYG010000072.1:7953-22013 GCF_042668795.1 Pedococcus sp. NPDC057267
CCCTGTTCCGGCTGGCCGCCCGCCGCGGGCCGCCCCCGCCGGGCGCTGCGGTGTGCCCGGCCGCCGGCGCCGGCGGGGCCCGCCCCCCGGGGCGGGGGGGGGGGGGGGGGGGGGGGGGGGGGGGGGCGCCCGCGTCAGTCGGTGCCGGACTCGATGGCCGCGCGGTCGAGGGCGTCGTCCTGCTCGTCGACGTCGGCCGCGCTGGGGTTCGCCGAGATCGCCCGGGCGCCACCCGGCTCGAGGTCGCCCACGAGGTCCTGGTGCCGCACCCCGAGGAGCCCGGCCGCGGCATACCCCTCGAGCTTGGCCCGGCTGTCGGCGATGTCGAGGTTGCGCATGGTGAGCTGGCCGATCCGGTCGACGGGGCCGAAGGCCGCGTCCTCGGTGCGCTCCATCGAGAGCTTCTCGGGGTGGTACGAGAACGCCGGGCCCTCGGTGCGGACGATCGAGTAGTCGTCGCCGCGCCGCAGCCGCAGGGTGACCTCACCGGTGACGGCCGAGGCGACCCAGCGCTGCAGCGACTCGCGCAGCATGAGCGACTGCGGGTCGAGCCAGCGGCCCTCGTAGAGCAGCCGGCCGAGCCGGCGGCCCTCGGCGTGGTAGCTCGCGATGGTGTCCTCGTTGTGGATCGCGTTGAGCAGCCGCTCGTAGGTGATGTGCAGCAGCGCGAGGCCGGGCGCCTCGTAGATGCCCCGCGACTTCGCCTCGATGATGCGGTTCTCGATCTGGTCGGACATGCCCAGCCCGTGGCGTCCACCGACCTTGTTGGCCTCGTCGACCAGCGCGACGGCGTCGCCACCGAAGTCCTCGCCGTTGATGGCTACGGGGCGGCCCTGCTCGAACCGGACGGTGACGTCCTCGGCCGCGATGTGCACCGACTCGTCCCAGAAGGCCACGCCCATGATCGGGTCGACGACCTCCATCGACTCGTCGAGGTACTCCAGCGTCTTGGCCTCGTGCGTCGCGCCCCAGATGTTCGCGTCGGTGGAGTACGCCTTCTCGGCGCTCGCGCGGTAGGGGAGGTCGCGGGCGGTGAGCCACTGCGACATCTCGTGCCGGCCGCCGAGCTCGTGCACGAAGTCGGCGTCGAGCCACGGCTTGTAGATGCGCAGCGACGGGTTGGCCAGCAGGCCGTAGCGGTAGAACCGCTCGATGTCGTTGCCCTTGAAGGTCGAGCCATCGCCCCAGATGTCGACGCCGTCCTCCTTCATGGCGCGCACGAGCAGCGTGCCCGTGACGGCGCGGCCCAGGGGGGTGGTGTTGAAGTAGGTGCGACCGCCGCTGCGGATGTGGAACGCGCCGCACGCGATGGCCGACAGCCCCTCCTCGACGAGGGCCGAGCGGCAGTCGACGAGGCGCGCGAGCTCGGCGCCGTACTGGCCGGCGCGACCCGGGACGGTGTCGATCTCGGGCTCGTCGTACTGGCCGAGGTTCGCGGTGTACGTGCAGGGGACGGCCCCCTTCTCACGCATCCACGCGACCGCGACCGAGGTGTCGAGACCACCGGAGAAGGCGATGCCGACACGTTCACCGACAGGGAGGGACGTCAGAACCTTGGACACAGCAGGTCAGCCTACGGCCCCGCTCGTCGTGGCCGTCGTGGTGTCCAGCGAGCGCCCGGTCCCGGCCCGCCCGCCGTCACCCAGCCGGTCCAGGGCGTGCAGGAGCCGCTGCCGGAGGGCCTGGCCGCGGTCGGCGAAGGCCCGCTGCGCCGCCGCATACTCCGCGCGCCCGGCGGGCGTCTCGACGGGCACGGGGTCGTAGCCGAGCTCGCGCAGGTCGTACGGCGAGGCTCGCATGTCGAGCTCGCGGATCTCGCGCGCGAGGTCGAACGCGTCGAGGGTGAGGTCGCCGGGCACGGCCGGACCGAGCTTCATGCACCACTTGTAGAGGTCCATCCCCGCGTGCAGGCAGCCCGGCTGCTCCAGGGCCACCTGCGTCTCGCGGGTCGGCTGCAGCACGTTCAGGGGCCGGGCGGGCGGGGTGTAGAAGCGGAACGCGTCGAAGTGCGTGCAACGGATCCGCAGCGACTCCACGAGCTCGTCGGTGCCCGCCGGGCCCAGCCGCAGCGGCCAGCCGGAGTGCCGCACCTCCTCCTCGCGCTGCCGGTACACCATGGCCCACTCGTGCAGCCCGAAGCAGCCGAGCTGGGCGGGCCGCGCGGCCGTCGCCGACACCAGCCGGCGGACGAACGCGACCGTGCGCCCCCGGTCGGCGAGGTATGCCGTGGTGTCCAGCTCCACCGCGTCGCCGACGGTGCGGTGGTGTCGCCACCCGGCCCGCTCGGTCCCCGCGGCCCCCTCGAGCCGGACCCCGGCACCGGGGTGCCAGCGCCGGAGCCGACCTGCCGAGAACGGGTAGTACGTGAAGAGGAAGTCCTCGACGGGGTGCCGGCGCCCGTCCGAGCGCCGGTCGCGGTGCGCGGCGGTCGCGGCGTCGGCCCGGTCGGCGTGCGCGGCCTGGAGGGCGCGCCACGCCTGCTCCTCCAGCACGGTCCCGGTCATCGGTTGTCAAGCGTAACGAGACGTATGGCGCCGGCGAGCGTGCGGTGGCAGCGTGGGGTCACCACGTCCCGGGAGGGTTCCATGCAGCGTCGCATCCTCGTCACGTTCCTCGCAGCCGTCGCGCTGCTCGTCGCGCCGACCGCCGCCTCCGCGGCGCCGTCGGACCGCGGGCAGCAGCAGGCGACCGGCTGGTACCTGTCGCTCGGCGACTCGCTCGCCGCCGGGTACCAGCTCGGCGTCGACCACCCGACCGAGGGCTACGTCGGCCCGACGCTCGCGGCCCTGCAGCAGACCTCGCCGAAGACCAAGCTCGTCAACCTCGCCTGCTCCGGCGAGACGACGACCTCGATGATCGAGGGTGGGAGGTGCACCTACGAGGAGGGCAGCCAGCTCGACCAGGCGGTCGAGTTCCTCCACGCCCACCGGCTCACGACGCGGCTGGTGACGCTGGACATCGGCGGCAACGACATCGCCAAGTGCGGGTTCTCGGGCCTGCAGGACACCTGCATCGACCCGGCGCTGGCGACGCTCCGGCAGAACCTCCCCACCATCATGGAGCGGCTGCACGCCGCGGCCCCGCAGGCGCACATCGTCGTCCTCAACTACTACGACCCGTTCCTCGTCTACGCGCTGCAGGGACCGTCCGGCGTGCCGCTGGCGCAGAAGTCGCTGGTCGTGCTCCGGACCTTCGACGGGCTCATCGCGACGACCGCCACGGCCAACGGCGCCGACGTCGCGGACGTCGCCGACGCGTTCTCGACGACGAGCTGGACGCCGCTCGTGCCCGTCCCCGGCATCGGCTCGGTGCCGCTCAACCTGGCGCGGATCCTCATGTGGACGTGGATGGCGCCGCCACGGCTGGACTTCCACGCCAACGACACGGGGTATGCCGTGATGGCCGGCGCGGTGGTCGCCGAGCTCTGACCCGTCCGACGGTGCCGCAGGCGCGGCCCGGGCGTGCTCAGGCGGCGGCCTGCGCGTCGTGCAGGACGCGGTCGAGGTCGTGGTCGAGGTCGCTGAACGCGATCGAGGAGTCCGCGCCGTGGGGTGCCCGGGGCAGCCCCCAGGTGCGGCGGTGGTGCCGCTCGATGCCGGCGACGAGCGTGGTGGTCAGGGCCAGGAGCAGGAGAAGTGTCATGACAGGAATAGTGCGCTCGGTCAGATCCTGCCACGAGTGGCAGAACTGACGTCCAAGGACGGATTGCTGCCATACTGTCCGCATGGCCCTGTCCACGATCGCCGCGCTCGTCACCGACCCCGTCGCCATGTTCGAGACCGCCATCGCCTGTGAGGTGTTCGGCCTCGACCGCACCGACGACGGCGTGCCGCCGTTCACGTTCATGACCTGTGGCGAGGCTGCGGGAGTGCCGGTCCCGACGACCAGCGGGGGAGCCCTCGTCCCCACCCACCAGTGGCAGGACGCGGTCGACGCCGACCTCGTCGTGATGCCCGCGGGTGGCGTCCGGGACTCCTACCCGCAGGAGCTGCTCGACGTCATCCGCGCCGCGCACGCGCGCGGTGCCACGGTCCTGTCGATCTGCACGGGTGCCTTCATCCTCGGCGAGACGGGCCTGCTCGACGGGCTCACCGCCGTGACGCACTGGCGGTATGCCGAGGAGTTCGCCCGCCGCTTCCCGCGCACCCAGGTGTCCATGGACGTCCTCTACGTCGACCACGGCCAGATCGTCACCGGCGCGGGCACCGCCGCGGGCATCGACGCGGTGCTGCACCTCGTGCGTCGCGAGCTGGGGTCCGCCGTCGCCACCAGGATCGCGCGCCGCATGGTGGTCCCGCCGCAGCGCGACGGCGGGCAGCGCCAGTACGTCGAGTCGCCGCTGCCGCAGGTGGACGCCGCAAGCATCCAGCCCGTGCTCGACCACATCAGCGACCACCTCGACGAGCCGCACACGGTCCCGGACCTCGCCCGGCTGGCGATGATGTCCGAGCGCACGTTCGCGCGCCGGTTCGTGGCCGAGACCGGGACGACCCCGCACAGGTGGATCGTGCAGCAGCGGGTGCTGCGGGCCCGGGAGCTGCTCGAGGAGACCGACCTGCCGGTCGAGGCGGTGGCCTCGCACAGCGGGTTCGGGTCGGCGTCGCTGCTGCGGACCCACTTCCAGACCGTGGTCGGCACCAGCCCGCAGCGCTACCGGCGCGAGTTCTGCGCCCGCTGAGCGCGGGTGCGCCGACCGCCCGGGCACCCGAGGCGTCCCGGGGGCCGCGTGGGTAGGGTCGGCTCGTGCGCATCGCGAGGTACACGACAGGTGACGACCCGGCATTCGGCGTGGTCGAGGGCGAGCCCGGACGCGAGTTCGTCGTGCAGGTCCAGGGCGACCCCCTCTACACGCCGATCGTCCCCACGGGCGAGCGGTACCCGGTGGGGGAGGTGCGGCTGCTGTCGCCGGTCATCCCGCGCAGCAAGATCATCGGCATCGGCAAGAACTACGCCGACCACGCCAGGGAGATGGGTGGGGAGGTCCCCGACCAGCCGCTCATGTTCCTCGTCCCGAACACCGCGGTCGTGGGTCCCGGTGACCCGGTCGTGATGCCCGCCGGCGCGCAGGAGATCTCCTACGAGACCGAGCTCGCCGTCGTCATCGGCCGGATCGCCAAGGACGTGCCGCGCGAGCGGGTCAAGGAGGTGGTCTTCGGCTACACCTGCGCCAACGACGTCACCGCCCGCGACTGGCAGCGCGGCGACGGCCAGTGGGCCCGGGCCAAGGGCTTCGACACCTCCAAGCCGCTCGGGCCGTGGATCAACACCGACCTCGACGTGTCCGACCTGCGCGTTGTCAGCCGCGTCGACGGAGAGGTCCGCCAGGACGGCACGACCGCGGACATGATCTTCGACGTGGAGACCCTCGTGTCCCACGCGAGCTCGGCCTTCACCCTGCTGCCCGGCGACGTCATCCTCACCGGCACGCCGGCCGGCGTCGGGCTCGTCGACCCCGGCCAGCGGGTCGAGGTCGAGGTCGAGGGCATCGGCACGCTCACCAACACCTTCGTCCGCCGCTGACGAGGGGGGGTGCCGTGGGGTCGCCCCCACGGCATACGGGCCCGGCCCGGGCGGTCCCTAGAATCGGGGCACCATGACTGACACCGCCTCCCAGACCCCGCGCCTGCGCGTCGCCCCGTCGCCGACCGGCGACCCGCACGTCGGCACCGCGTACATGTCCCTGTTCAACCTCGCGTTCGCGCGCCAGCAGGGCGGGAAGTTCGTCCTGCGGATCGAGGACACCGACCGCGCCCGGTTCCGCGAGGACAGCGAGCAGCAGGTGTTCGACATGCTGCACTGGCTCGGGCTGCACTGGGACGAGGGGCCGGACGTGGGCGGGCCGTATGCGCCGTACCGCCAGTCCGAGCGGCTCGACACCTACCGGCCGTACGTCGAGCGGCTCCTGGCCGAGGGCAGGGCGTACCACTGCTGGTGCTCCACCGAGCGGCTGGCGCAGATGCGCGAGGTGCAGCAGAAGACCAAGCAGCCCACGGGCTACGACCGCCTCTGCCACGGCAAGACGCGCGAGGAGCGGGCGGCGCTGCCCGGCTTCACCGAGACGCCCGTCGTGCGGATGCTCGTCCCCGAGGACGTCGAGCTGCACTTCGAGGACCTCATCCGCGGCCGGGTCTCCGCCCCGCGCCCGGACGACCAGGTCATCCTCAAGGCCGACGGCTTCCCGACCTACCACCTCGCCGTGGTGGTCGACGACCACGAGATGGGGGTCACCCACGTCGTGCGCGGTGAGGAGTGGATCTCCAGCACCCCCAAGCACATCCTGCTCTACCGCTGGCTCGGGCTGGAGCCGCCGAAGTGGGCGCACATGCCCCTGCTCCGCAACACCGACAAGTCCAAGATCTCCAAGCGCAAGAACCCGGCCGCGCGGCTGACCTGGTTCCGCGAGCAGGGCTACCTGCCCGAGGCGCTCGTCAACTTCCTCGCGCTGCTCGCCTACCCGCCGGCACAGGGCGCCGAGGGCGAGGACGTCGAGGTCTTCACCTTCGAGGACTTCAGCAAGGACTTCGACTGGCGCAAGGTCAACCCGGTCGGCCCGATCTTCGACCTGAAGAAGCTCGACTGGCTCAACGGCGTCTACGTCCGTGGCCTCGAGGTCGGGGAGCTGGCATCGCGACTGCTGCCCTACCTCGTCGACGCCGGGGTGCTGGGCGCGGAGCCGACCCTGGGCGAGCTCGCCCGGCTGCGGTCGGTCACCGAGCTGATCCAGACCCGGATGGTGCTGCTCACCGAGGCCGCGCCCCTGGTCCGGCCCTTCTTCGTCGCCGACGAGGAGCTCGAGGTCGCCGACGACGCGCGGGCGCAGCTCAAGGAGGACGCCCCGCAGGTGCTCGACGCCGCCGTGGGCGCCCTGACCGAGCTCGGCGACGAGCGGTCCGGGGTGCTCGGCTCGGAGTCGACGTGGAACGCCGCGGCCATCGAGGCGGCCCTGCGCGCGGCCGTCGTCGACGGCCTGGGCATCAAGCCGAAGTTCGCGTTCGGCCCGCTGCGGACCGCGGTGTCCGGCCAGCGCGTGAGCCCGCCGCTGTTCGAGTCCATGGAGATCCTCGGTCGCGCCTCGACGCTGGCCCGCCTGCAGCGCCTGCGCGACGACCTCGCCTGACGGTGACACCGACGGCGTGGCAGGGCTCACGCGTCCGGGGCGGTGCGGGTCGCCGGCGCTGCGGTTAGCGTCGGGGCATGACCCGCATCGTGACCGAGAGCATCGACGTGGCCGCGCCGGCCGAGACCGTCTTCGCGATCCTCGCCGACCCGCGACAGCACGCGCGGATCGACGGCTCGGGATCGGTGCAGGAGATCGTGGAGGGTCCCGATCGGCTCGAGCGCGGTTCGCAGTTCGGCGCGCAGATGCGGCTCTTCGGCCTGCCGTACCGGATCTCGAACCGGGTCGTGGAGTTCGAGGAGGGGCGCCGGATCGCCTGGCGCCACTTCGGCGGTCATCGGTGGCGCTACGAGCTGGAGCCGCTCGGCGCCGACCGCACCCGCGTCACCGAGTCCTTCGACTACTCGATGTACGGGCCCGGGCCGCGCCTGTTCATCGAGCTGCTGCGCTTCCCGAGCCGCAACCGCGACGGGATCAGGGCCACGCTGGTCCGGCTGCGCGACGCCGCCGAGACCGACGCCGCCGAGGCCGGCGCGGCCACCGGGACGTCCGTCGACGCCGCGACGGGGGAGGAGTCCTGATGTCCATCCGCAAGGGGTCGAGGGTCAGGTGGACGTGGGGCAGCTCCACGGCCGAGGGCACCGTGACCGAGGTCCACCACGAGCGCGTCACCCGGACGATCAAGGGCTCCACGGTGACCCGCGACGCCAGCAGTGACGAGCCGGCATACGACATCGTGCAGGACGACGGCAGCCGGGTGCTGAAGTCGAGGAGCGAGGTCGAACGCGCTTGAACCGTGCGGGGATCCACACGCGATCCCGAGTGCCGCGGTCCGCAACGAGGGCCGATTTGGGAAGCCGAGGAGCGGCCCGGTAGTATCGCTCCTCGGTTCACCCCCTGAAGGCCTTCGGGCGCGCGGGGAGTGATACCCCTTGGGGTATGGTGTAATTGGCAGCACGACTGATTCTGGTTCAGTTAGTCTAGGTTCGAGTCCTGGTACCCCAGCTCCGGCGGAGCTCCGCGTGAGACGCCGCCGATTCGGAGAATTCCACGACCTGCCGGTATGGTTCTCTCCGCTGCCCGACACCGCGAGGTGTCACCGGCAGACCAGCTAGGGCCCCGTTGTGTAGCGGCCTAGCACGCCGCCCTCTCAAGGCGGTAGCGCGGGTTCGAATCCCGTCGGGGCTACGCGAGCAGGAGCCCCCGTCCGACCAGGACGGGGGCTCTTCGCGTTCCCGGGTGCAGCCCCGGCGGCCTCACGTGCGGCGGGTGCTCACGGACTCCTGCGCCATCCGCCGCAGCGCGACCAGGACCGGGTCGACCATGACGGTCCCGACGACCACCGTGTGCATCGCGGTCGCAGGGTCGTACGTGGCCAGGACGACGTCGAGGTCGACGGCGGCCACCTGTTCCATCGCCCGGGCGTAGCGGCGCAGCGCGTCGGGCGTCACGCCCACCCCGGCGTCGCGCGCGGCTGCGAGGGCGACGCTCAGGGCCCGCGCCGCCGGCGCCTGGGCCGACACGCTCCACCCGAGCTCGGCGACCAGGGCGGAGACGTCCTCGCTGACGGGGCCGTCGTCGCCGGGCGTGGGGAGGGCGTAGTGGGCGATGCCGAGCAGGTCGTGGCGCGAGGCCGGGGGGCTGGCGAGGGCCGAGAGGATGGCGGCGATGCCGGCGATCCCGACGCCGCCGTGCTCGACGAGGGCGCGGACCAGTCGGACCCGCTCCACGTGCTCGGGGCCGTACTCGGCTCGGGTGCGGCTGGTGGCCTCACCGGGCATGAGGAGCCCCTCGCGCAGGTAGTACTTCAGGGTGTGGACGGGCACGCCGGTCGCCTCGGCGAGCTCGGAGATCCGCATGGGCGCCTCACGGTCTTGACATCGGATAGTGCTGCTGTCCAATATGGCAGAGCGCTGATGGACAGCGCCACTATCCAAGGAGTCCGGCATGGTCGACCGCGTCACCCACGCCTACGAAGGGCCGCTCGCGGTCTTCCTCATCGGCCTGCGCGTGCACAAGCCGTGGCGCGTCGGCGTCGTCGGCACCGCCGTCCGTGCGATGCCCCGCATGATCGTCGAGCTCGAGCGCAACAAGGCGGCGGCCGCGCGGGGCGAGGTCGAGTCGCTGGGCTACCTCGGCAGCCGGTCGACCGTGCACGGCCTCGGCACGACCATGATCCAGTGGTGGCGCAGCGTCGAGGACATCTACGCCTACGCCAACGCCGAGCCGCTCGAGCACCGGCCGGCGTGGCTGGACTTCTACCGCGCCGTCCGCACCGACCCCTCAGCCGTCACCATCTGGCACGAGACGTATGCCGTGTCTGCGGCGGAGAGCGTCTACGCGGGGCCGGCGCCGTTCGGGCTCGCCTCGATCGCCGGGACCGTGCCGGTCGGCCGCCGCGGCCAGACGGCGCGCGAGCGGATCGTCCGCGGCTAGCTCCCCGGGCGCGTCGGCGGGTAGGCGGCTATGCCTCGGGGCGCCCGGCGGCGCGCCGGCGCGTCAGCTGGCGCCCCGACAGTGCGACGGCTGCAGGGAGGGCCCACAGCCAGGCACGGTCAGCCCTCAGGGGTTCCGGCCCCGGACCGGTGGCCGGGTCGAGCCGGCGCAGGTGGAGCCGGCGCCAGTGGGCGCGCAGGTCCTCGTCGTCGTCGCGCAGGCCCTGCGAGGCGAGGTAGCTGCCGAACCAGGACCGGCCGAACTTCCTCAGCGCGCCGACGACCTCCATGGCCTCGTCGGCGTCCGCGAGTGGCGCGGCCCGCACGACCCGCGTCTCTCCGTGCCACTGCACCGTCGCGACGGGGTTCGCCGTGAGGTTGCGGAACCACTGCGAGCGGCCGCCGTACGGGCACCACAGGTAGGTGCGGTCACCGATCCGGTGCGGGTAGACGAGGACGTGCCGTGGAAGCCCGCTCGTGCGTCCGGTGGTGGTGACCACCATCCACACGCGACCGGCCACCGGCCCGAGGCCGAGACGCCAGAGGTACAGGGGGAGCCCCATCAGCCTGCGTGTGGGCCACGCGTCGAGGTACCGGGTGGTCTGCGTGCCCTCACGCGCCCGGGTGGAGGCATGTGGTCGGCTGGGGGCTCGGGTCTGGCTCATGCCTCCAGCGTCGGCGGGCGCCGTCGACATCGGCCCGGGGCGAACGTCCCGCGACTGCGGGCTGCCGGGTTCCTCGCGGCCGGTCAGGCGTTGTTCTGCTGCTGCTGCTGGGCGTGGTGACGGGCCAGGACCTCGGTCAGCTTGTTGGCGCCCGCCATCACGGTCGCCGCGTGGAGCCGTCCGGGCTGGCGCGAGAGGCGCTCGATCGGGCCGGAGATCGAGACGGCGGCGACGACGCGGCCGCTCGGGCCCCGGACCGGGGCGGACACCGACGCGACACCCGCCTCGCGCTCACCGACGCTCTGCGCCCAGCCCCGGCGGCGGACCCCGGAGAGGGTCGTCGCGGTGAACTTGGCGCCGTGCAGTCCGCGATGGAGGCGGTCCGGCTCCTCCCAGGCGAGCAGCACCTGGGCCGCCGAGCCGGCGAGCATCGACAGGGTCGCGCCGACGGGGATCGAGTCGCGCAGGCCCACGGGGCGCTCGGCCGCCGAGACGCAGATGCGGTGGTCGCCCTGACGGCGGAACAGCTGCGCGCTCTCGTTCGTGTGGTCGCGCAGGGCCCCGAGGACGGGTCCGGCGGCGGCGAGCAGCCGGTCCTCGCCGGCAGCCGCAGCGAGCTCGGCCAGGCGCGGCCCCAGGACGAACCGGCCCTGGATGTCGCGCGTCACGAGGCGGTGGTGCTCGAGGGCGACGGCCAGCCGGTGGGCCGTCGGGCGTGCCAGCCCGGTCGCGGTGACCAGCTGCGCGAGGGTCGACGGCCCGGCCTCGAGGGCGCCCAGGACGATGGCCGCCTTGTCGAGAACGCCGACTCCACTGGTGTTGTCCATGCACTGATATTGACGTCTCATTGCCTGAGACGCAAATCCACCCGCGTGTCCGAGGTGCGACGCTCGGTGGACGGCGCAGCGTGGCGCTCGCCGGGACCATGGTTCGAAGGAGTGGGGAACGTGTCGGGAACGCTGGCCGAGAAGGTGTGGGACGCCCACGTCGTCCGTCGAGCCGAGGGCGAGCCGGACCTGCTCTACATCGATCTGCACCTCGTCCACGAGGTGACCTCGCCGCAGGCCTTCGACGGGCTCCGGCTCGCCGGTCGCGGCGTCCGCCGACCCGAGCTCACCCTGGCCACCGAGGACCACAACGTCCCCACCACGCCCGGGCCGATCACCGACCCCGTGAGCCGCACGCAGGTGGAGACCCTGCGCCGCAACTGCGAGGAGTTCGGCGTCCGGCTCTACCCCATGGGTGACGCCGAGCAGGGCATCGTCCACGTCGTCGGCCCCCAGCTGGGCCTGACCCAGCCGGGCATGACGATCGTCTGCGGCGACTCGCACACCTCGACCCACGGCGCGTTCGGCGCCCTGGCATTCGGCATCGGCACCTCCGAGGTCGAGCACGTCCTGGCCACGCAGACCCTGCCGCTCAAGCCGTTCCGCACCATGGCCGTCACCGTCGAGGGGGAGCTGCAGCCCGGCGTCACCGCCAAGGACATCGTGCTCGCCGTCATCGCCAAGATCGGCACGGGCGGTGGTCAGGGCTACGTCCTGGAGTACCGCGGCAGCGCCATCCGCTCGCTCTCGATGGAGGCGCGGATGACGGTCTGCAACATGTCGATCGAGGCCGGTGCCCGCGCCGGCATGATCGCCCCCGACGAGACGACCTACGCGTACCTCCAGGGCCGCGAGCACGCGCCCACCGGGGCCGACTGGGACGCCGCCGTCGCCGACTGGGACCAGCTGCGCACCGACGACGACGCAGTCTTCGACGCCGAGGTCTTCCTCGACGCCTCCACCCTGACGCCGTTCGTCACCTGGGGTACCAACCCGGGTCAGGGCCTGCCGCTCGGCGAGTCCGTCCCCGACCCGGAGACGATGGGCGACGACACGGCCAAGGCCGCGGCCCGGCACGCGCTGGAGTACATGGGCCTGACGCCCGGCACCCCGCTGCGCGAGATCAAGGTCGACACCGTCTTCGTGGGGTCCTGCACCAACGGCCGCATCGAGGACCTGCGCGCCGCCGCCGAGGTGGTCAAGGGCCGCAAGGTCGCCGACGGCGTCCGCATGCTCGTGGTGCCGGGCTCCGCCCGCGTCCGCCTGCAGGCCGAGGCGGAGGGCCTGGACAAGGTCTTCACCGAGGCGGGGGCCGAGTGGCGACTGCCCGGCTGCTCGATGTGCCTGGGCATGAACCCCGACCAGCTGGCTCCGGGGGAGCGCAGCGCCTCCACCTCCAACCGCAACTTCGAGGGCCGGCAGGGCAAGGGTGGTCGCACCCACCTCGTCAGCCCGCTCGTCGCCGCCGCCACCGCGCTGCGCGGCACCCTGTCCAGCCCGGCCGACCTCGACCAGCTCGTCGGCGCGAACGAGGGGACCCTCTGATGCAGGCCTTCACGACCCACACCGGCATCGGTGTCCCGCTGCGCCGCAGCAACGTCGACACCGACCAGATCATCCCGGCCGTCTACCTCAAGCGCGTGACGCGCACCGGGTTCGAGGACGGCCTGTTCGCCGCGTGGCGCAAGGACGAGACCTTCGTCCTCAACCACGACTCGTATGCCGCCGGCTCGGTGCTCGTGGCGGGACCGGACTTCGGGACCGGCTCCTCGCGCGAGCACGCCGTCTGGGCGCTGATGAACTACGGCTTCCGGGTCGTGCTGTCCTCGCGGTTCGCCGACATCTTCCGCGGCAACAGCGGCAAGCAGGGCCTGCTGACGGCCCAGCTCGCGCAGGACGACATCGAGCTCATCTGGAAGTACCTCGAGAACGAGCCGGGCGCGTCCGTCACGGTCGACCTCGTGTCACGCACCGTCACCGCGGGCGACATCGTGGCCTCCTTCGAGGTGGACGACTACACCCGCTGGCGGCTGCTCGAGGGCCTGGACGACATCAGCCTGACGCTGCGCCACGAGCAGGCGATCACGGACTTCGAGGCCCGGCGTCCGGCATACAAGCCGGTCACCACCTCCGCCTGAGCGCTCGGGCGCGCCGCGACACGGCGTGTTGCGACGCGCAATCGACGACGTCCCTCCCTCCGGGTGCGACAGGCCACGCCGGCGCCCCCTGGGGCTCGGCCGCGAGCCCTGGGGTCCGCAGACTCGTCGCCGAATGCGTTGCGGCACAACGTCTTCGGCGAAGCGCCGTCACGTCCGGTGACCCGCGTGTACACGCATCCCTGGGCCTCCCGTGGTGCTCGACATCACTGCCGCGGGCCCGCAATCCGTTGCGACACAATGGATCAGGCCCTTGACATGGTGGACTCGGACCCTCAACGGCCCTAACGTCAGACCCACGTCGGGCAGCGGCTCGACCGCCCAACCTGTCGGGCCAAGGGGGTCCGGCGTCACCAACCCTGTGGAGGGGAAGACGTGAACAAGGCAGAACTGATCAAGGAGCTCGAGTCGCGCCTGGGCAGCCGGAAGGCCGCCAGCGAGGCGCTGACCGCTGTCGTCGACGTGATCATCCGTGAGGTCGCCAAGGGCGGCAGTGTCGCGATCACCGGCTTCGGCACGTTCGAGCAGGCGGCGCGCGCGGCGCGTACCGGCCGCAACCCGCGCACCGGCGCCACCGTCAAGATCAAGAAGACGGTCGTCCCCAAGTTCCGCGCCGGCTCGGCGTTCAAGGACGTCGTCAAGAACCCGCGCTCGCTGCCGAAGGCGGCTGCCGCCGGTGCCCGCGCCGCTGCCGGGACCGCCACCAAGGCCGCCGTTGCCGGTGCGCGCAAGGCAGCCCCGGCCACGAAGGCGACCGCGACGAAGGCCGCCGCGAAGTCGACCACCGCCAAGAAGACGACGGCGGCCAAGACGACGACCGCGAAGAAGACCACGGCCACCAAGGCGGCGTCGACGAAGAA
>NZ_JBHUYG010000073.1:0-21977 GCF_042668795.1 Pedococcus sp. NPDC057267
ATCCGCCACGTGGGTGATCGTCGCCCCGCTCGAGGGGTCCTCCACCGCGATCGTCGCCCCATCGGAGGAGTCCCGCCACGACCCCCCGATCAACAGGCCCTTCGGCACGGACTCGATGAGCGACTTCTGGTTCAGGGCCATCAGCGGGTGCCTCCGTCGTGCGTAGCGGTGTCTGTGTCGGTGGAGCCGGGGGCGGTGCCGGCCGGCGCCGCGTCGTGGGTCTCGTGCGTGTGGTGGTGCGGGATGTGGCCCTGCGGGATGGCCGCGTTGCGCCCTGAGAGCAGGGGCAGCGAGGGGTCCCACCGGGTCCCCTCGCGCTCGTCCTGCCGCCTGCGGGCGATCGCCGACAGCGCCTCGAGCACCACCCGGTTGGCGAGCGCCGCGGTGATGTCGGCGTGGTCGTAGGGCGGGCTGACCTCGACGACGTCCATCCCGACGACGGGCAGCTCGAGGCAGATCCGGCGCACCGAGTCGAGCAGCTCCCGGGCGCTGAGGCCGCCGGGCTCCGGGGTGCCCGTCCCGGGTGCGTGCCCGGGGTCGCATACGTCGATGTCGACGGACAGGAAGACGCCCTCGCACTCGTCGGTGGCGATGGTGAACGCCTCGCTGAGGCACTCCTGCAGCCCGCGGTGCACGATCTCGGTCATCTCGAACGAGCGCATCTGCTGACCGGCCATCCAGTCGAGCGTCTCCGGCGGCGGCCAGTAGCCGCGCAGGCCGACCTGCAGGAAGCGGTCGCCGCGCAACGCGCCGGACTCGATCAGCCGGCGCATGGGCTGGCCGTGGCCCCACAGCGACCCGAACTCGATGTCACCGGTGTCCGCGTGGGCGTCGAAGTGGATCATCGACACGCGACCGTGGCCCAGGACGTTCGCCACGCCCTTGGCGTCCGGGTAGGCGATCGAGTGGTCGCCACCGAGGACGACCGGGATCGCGCCGGCGCGGGCCACCTTCTCGACCGCCGCCTCGAGCGCGGGCAGTGCGACCTCGATGTCGCCGGAGTACATCTCCACGTCCCCGGCGTCGACGACCTTGAGGTCGACGAGGCCGTCGGTGCGCAGGGCGAGCGAGGGCCGCGAGCCGTCGTGCGGGAGGTAGTCGGTCATCCGGATGGCCTGCGGGCCGAACCGGGTCCCGGGCCGGTGGGAGGTGCCGCCGTCGAAGGGGGCACCGAGGACGACGACGTCGGCGCCGGCATACGTGCTCTCGTCGTCGAGGTCGCAACGGTCCACGCCCAGGAAGGTGAAGTCGGGGCCGTACTGCTGCCCGTAGCGCGTCATGGTGCCGACCCTATGCCTGCCCCGCGGCGGCCGCCCCGGGCGGCCGACCGTACCTCGGGAATGCCGTGTGGTGCAGGCACGGTCAGCGTTCCTCCGTCGCCCAGGGCGAGCCGTAACCCTCCGGCTTGGGCGCGGCGAGCAGGTCGAGGAACGGGACGGCGTCGAACGCCTCGGGGCCCTTGACGCCGCTGCCCGACCACACGCCGGTCGCGAGCAGCTCGAGGGCGACCACGGGGTTGACCGCGGTCTGCCACACGACGCACTGGGCACCGTACTCGCGCATCGTCTCCTCGTTGTCGGACACGTGGTAGAGGTACGTGCGCCGGGGCTGCCCGTCCTTGCCGGTGCCGGTCACGAGCACGCCCGCGCAGGTCTTCCCCTTCATCCGTGGCCCGATGGTCGCCGGGTCGGGAAGCACCGCGGCCACGACGTCGCGCGGCGACACCTCGACGCCCTTGACCCGCACCGGGTCGGTGCGGTCCAGGCCGAGCGTGTGCAGGGTCCGCAGGATGGTGATGAGCTCCTCGCCGAGGCCGTACTTGAAGGTCACCCGATCGGCGTCGAGCCAGCGCGGCATGAGGAGGACCTCCTCGTGCTCGACGTGGACGCACTCCACCGGGCCGATGCCCTCGGGGAAGTCGAAGACCTCGGGCTCGCTGAAGGCGGGAAGGGTGAAGAACCCCGCCTCGAGGTCACCGCCGGCTGCCTCGGCCCGCGCCCGCTCCCAGACGACGGGCGGGTTGAGGCACTCCTCGATGATGGTCCACATCGAGAAGCCGGGGGCGAAGGTCTCGTTGCCGTCCTCGTCGTACACGGCCAGGTTGGCCCCGTCGCGCGTACCGAGCTCCTCGACCCGCGAGAACAGGTGGTCCGAGGCGTACCGGGCGAAGACGTCGGAGAGGCCCGGCTCCACTCCCATGCCGAGCAGCGCCAGCCGCCCGGCGGACTCCCACTCCCCCGCCGTCGCGAGCTGCTCGTCACCGAGCTTCACGTGCGTCTTGGCGTACGGCTCCTGCGGGTGCCGCTGCGACAGGCTCATGGCCATGTCGAGGTAGTCGGCACCGGCGGCCAGCGCGCCGCGGAAGATCGGCATGACGAAGCGGGGGTCGACGGCGTTGAAGACGTGCGTCGCGCCGTGCTCCGTGGCCAGCGCCGCGACCGCGGCGTCGTCGGAGGCGTCCACCTGGGCCGCGATGAGACGGGTCTCGCCCGCCCTGCGCGCCGACGCCTCGGCCACGGTGCGCTGCGCCCGCGACAGGTCGTAGTCGGCGACCACGAGGACCTCGAAGAAGTCGCGCTCGACCGCGATGCGCGCGGCGGCGTCACCGACGCCACCGGCGCCGATCATGAGGATGCGCACGGGTTCCTATGCCTTCCTGGCCCTGCGGCGGGAGATGAGCTGCGCGGACAGGACGATCCCCACGGACAGCACGAACATGACCGTGCCGACGACGTTGATCTGCACGGGGGTGCCACGCTGCGCCGCACCCCAGACGTACATCGGGAAGGTCACCGAGCTCGGGCTCGCGTTGAAGTTGGTGATGATGTAGTCGTCGAAGCTGAGCGAGAACGCCAGCAGCGCGCCGGCCGCGATGCCGGGCGCGACCAGCGGCAGCGTCACCTTCATGAACGTCGCCACGGGCGTCGCACCGAGGTCGGCAGCCGCCTCCTCCAGCCGCGGGTCGAGCGAGGCCACCCGGGCCTTGACGGCCACGACGACGAAGCTGACGCAGAACATGATGTGCGCGATGAGGATGGCGAGCGCACCCGTGGACAGCCCCATCATCACGAAGAGGGTCAGCAGGCTCGAGCCCATGACCACCTCGGGGGTGGCCATCGGCATGAAGATGAGCAGGTTCGTCGTCGCCCGGCCACGGAAGCGGAACCGGCCGAGCGCGAACGCGACCATCGTGCCGAGGATCGTCGCCACGACCGACGCGGTGATGCCGATGCGCAGGCTGAGCCCGAGCGAGTCGCAGATCCCCGGCGTGCCGCACGGGTTCGCCCAGGCGTCGGTGGAGAAACGCACCCACTGGTAGTTGTAGCGCCCGTTCGGCTTGTTGAACGAGAACAGGGCGACGACCACGTTGGGCAGCAGCAGGATGAACAGCGTGACCATCGCGACGAAGGTCAGCAGGTTGCGTCGGACCCAGGCCATCAGACGAGCTCCTCGGTTCCGGCTCGCCGCACGTAGGCGGTCACGAGCGTGAGGATCAGGACGAGCAGGACGAACGACAACGCCGCGGCCAGCGGGTAGTTGAGCACCCGCAGGAACTGCGCGTCGATGACCTGGCCGATCATCACCGTCTGGGTGTTCCCGAGGAGCTTGGAGTTGATGTAGTCGCCCGCCGCAGGGATGAAGGTGAGGAGCGTGCCGGCCACGACACCGGGCAGCGACAGCGGCCACGTGACATACCGGAACGTCTCGCGCGGCGTGGCGTACAGGTCACCCGCCGCCTCGAGGAGGCGGCCGTCGAGCCGGTCCAGCGAGGTGAACAGCGGCAGGATCATGAACGGCAGGAAGTTGTACGTCAGCCCGCAGATGACCGCGAACTTGCTCGACAGCAGCGAGGAGTTCTCCGACAGGTTGAGCAGCTGCAGGAGGTCGGTGAAGTGGATGGCCCGGGCTATCCGGGCCGGCAGGTAGTCGTCCGCGAGGATCGTCTGCCATGCCAGCGTGCGGATCAGGAAGCTGGTGAAGAACGGCGCGATCACCAGGACCAGCAGGATGTTCTTCCACGCGCTGCGGCGGCTGGCGATGAAGTAGGCGAGCGGGTAGCCGAGCAGCAGGGCCAGCACGGTCGCCGTGGCGGAGTAGCCGACCGACCGGAGCAGCTGGGGCCAGTAGTCCTGCAGCGCCTGGCCGTAGATCGCGACGTTGCCCGTGAAGGTGTAGCCGTTGTCGACGTCGCCCTCCTGGAGGGACTGCGACGCCAGCGTGATCATCGGCACGACGAAGAAGACGAACAGCCACAGCAGGCCGGGCAGCAGCAGGGCGTAGGGCACCCAGTTGACGCGCGCCCTGCGGGTCGGGGGCGGGCCCGCGGACGGCAGGGCCGCGCTACTCATCGTCGAGGTCCGCGCCGGCGGTGTCGGACTGCCGCTGGTCCAGGACGAACTCGTGCCCCGGGTCCCAGGACACGGTCACCGTCTCCCCGACGTGCGCCCGGGCCGAGCCGTCGTTCTGCTGCACGACCATGAGCTCGAAGTCCCACGGCATGCGGACGAGGTACTGCGTCGACACGCCGGTGAAGGACGCGTCCGTCACCACGCCCCGGAGGGTGTTGCGACCGCTGTCGCCGAGGCGCAGCTTCTCGGGGCGCACCCCGACCCAGACGTCTCGTATGCCGTCCGGCACGCGGTCCGTGCGGACGACCAGCTCCTGGTCGTGGGTCCGCGCGCGGAGCAGGCCTTCGCCGGCGTCGCCCTCGATCTGCGCGCGCAGCAGGTTGGACTGTCCGAGGAAGTTCGCGACGAAGGTCGAGGCCGGGTTCTCGTACAGCGTCGCGGGGTCCGCGAGCTGCTCGACCACGCCCTGGTTCATGACCGCGATGGAGTCCGCCATGGTCATGGCCTCCTCCTGGTCGTGGGTCACGTGGATGAAGGTGAGGCCGACCTCCTGCTGGATCCGCTTGAGCTCGATCTGCATCTGCCTGCGGAGCTTGAGGTCGAGCGCACCGAGCGGCTCGTCGAGCAGCAGGACGTCGGGACGGTTGACGATGGCCCGGGCCAGGGCGACGCGCTGCTGCATGCCGCCGGAGAGCTGGGCGGGCTTCTTCCCGGCCACGGCCTGCAGCTGCACCAGCTCGAGCGCCTCCTGCGCCTTGCGCCGGGCGTCCTTGTCACCACGGCGCTTGAGGCCGAAGGCGACGTTCTCCGCCACGGTCATGTGCGGGAAGAGCGCGTAGGACTGGAAGACCGTGTTGACGTTGCGCTTGTACGCCTTCAGGTCGGTGATGTCCCGGTCGCCGATGAGGATCTTCCCCGTCGTCGGGTCCTCGAGGCCGGCGACCATGCGCAGCGTCGTCGTCTTGCCGCAGCCCGACGGGCCGAGCAGGGCGAAGAAGCTGCCAGCCGGGACGGTGAGGTCCATCGGCTGCACCGCCGTGAACGTGTCGAACACCTTGCTCACTCCGACGAGGCGCAGGTCCTCGACGGTGTCCCGGGGCGCCGACCGGGGACGGGCGGAGTCGGGGCTCTGGAGCGTCTCGACCACGGCTCAGCCCGCCGTGAGCTCGGCGAAGGCCGCGCTGTACTTGGTCTCCTCCGCTGCCGTGAGCCCCCGGAACACGTGGGCGTTCGCCAGCGTGGCGGCGTCGGGGATGATCAGCGGGTTGCTGGCCACCTTCGGGTCCTCCTTCTGCAGCACCTCCTTGGTGCCCTGGACCGGTGAGATGTAGTTGACGTAGTCCACGACCTTCGCCATGACGGCGGGGTCGTAGTAGTAGTTGATGAGCACCTCGGCGTTCTTCTTGTGCTTGGCCATCGCCGGGATGACGAAGTTGTCCGACCACAGCGTCGCCCCGGTCTTGGGCAGGGTGTACCCGAGCTTGGGGTTGTCCGCCTGGAGCTGGACGACGTCACCGGTCCAGGCGAAGCACGCAGCCGTGTCACCCGACGCCAGCGGCTTGGTGTACTCGTTGCCGGTGAAGCCCTTGATCTGGCCGGCTTCCTTGGCCTTCTTCAGCTCGTCGATCGCGGCGTTGAAGTCGGCGTCGGTGAAGCTCTCGATCTTCTTGCCCATCGCGAGCATGACCAGCCCGACCGTGTCGCGCATCTCGGTGAGCAGCGTGACCTTGCCCTTGAGGGCCGGGTCGGTCAGCAGCTGGTCGACCGACTCGATCTTCTTGCCGCCGGTCGCCGCCGGGTTGTAGGCGATGCCGGCGAACCCGCTCTGCCAGGGCAGGGAGTACAGGCGGCCCTTGTCGAACTCGACGTTGAGGAGCGAACCCTCGACGTTCTTGTGGTTCGGGATGTTCGCGAGGTCGAACTTCTGGACGTAGCCCTGGCGGATGAGGCGCGCGACCATCCAGTCGGTGCTGACCCAGACGTCACGGCCGGTGTCCTTCCCGTCCGCGAGAAGCGGCCGCACCTTGGCGTAGAACTCGTCGTTGTCGTTGTAGTCCTCGGTGTAGTTGACCTTGATGCCGGTCTGCTTGGTGAAGGCCACGAGGCTGGGGCGGGCCTGCGTCTTGTCGTCGACGTCGATGTACTCGGGCCAGTTCGACCAGTTGATGACCTTCTCGGTCGCCGACATGTCCTGGGCGGCCTTGGCGGTGGGCGTGGCCGAGGCGGAGCCGGAGGCAGTGGGGGCCTTGCCCTTGCTGCCGCAGGCGGCCAGCGCGAGTGCGATCGCACCGGCACCGCCGGCCATCGCCGTGCGCCGGGTGACCATCCCGCGGGCGAGGGCCGCACGCAGGGCGAGGTTGTCGAGTTCGGTCATCGGGACCTCCGAGGGGTCTACCGGCCGGAGTGGACCTCACGGCCGGGTGGGGGGACGGGTCGGACAGGGGCGTCCGGGGCGGGGGTGGGCCTGGGTTGGGGTCGGTCAGCTCTCGATGTTGGCCATGACGTGCTTGATGCGCGTGTAGTCCTCGAAGCCGTACATGGACAGGTCCTTGCCGTAGCCGCTGCGCTTGAAGCCGCCGTGCGGCATCTCGGCCACGATCGGGATGTGGGTGTTGATCCACACCGCGCCGAAGTCCAGGCGCTTGGACATGCGCATCGCACGCCCGAAGTCCCGGGTCCAGACGCTGGAGGCCAGGCCGTAGTCGACGCCGTTGGCCCAGCGCACGGCCTCGTCCTCGTCGCTGAAGCGCTGCACGGTGATGACCGGCCCGAAGATCTCGTTCTGGATCGCCTCGTCGTCCTGCTTCAGCCCCGACAGGACGGTGGGCTCCAGGAAGAAGCCGTCGCCGAGCGAGGCCACGCGGTGGCCGCCGGCCGCGACGGTCGCGTGGTCGGGCAGCCGCTCGAGGAAGCCCTGGACGCGCTGGAGCTGGTTGGCGTTGTTGACCGGGCCGAGGGCGGCGTCCTCGTCGTCGGGCATCCCGACCTTGGTGGAGGTGCTGGCGAACTCGGCCAGCGCGGACACGAAGTCGTCGTGGATCCGGGGGGCGGCGAGCACGCGGGTCGCGGCCGTGCAGTCCTGGCCGGCGTTGAAGTATCCGGCGCCCGCGATGCCCTCGACCGCCGCCTCGATGTCGGCGTCGTCGAAGACCACGACCGGCGCCTTGCCGCCGAGCTCGAGGTGCACGCGCTTGACGTCGTGCGAGGCAGCCTCGGCGACCTGCATGCCGGCGCGCACGGAGCCGGTGATGGCCACCAGGGCGGGCGTCCGGTGCGACACCACCGCACGGCCGGTGGAGGCGTCACCGGTGACGACGTTGAAGGTGCCCGCGGGGAGGAACTCCGAGGCGATCTCCGCCATGAGCAGGGTGGTCTCGGGGGTGGTGTCCGAGGGCTTGAGGACGATGGTGTTGCCGGCGGCGAGCGCCGGGCCGATCTTCCAGACCGCCATCATCATCGGGTAGTTCCAGGGGGTGACCTGGCCGACGACTCCGATGGGCTCGCGCCGGATCCACGACGTGTGGCCCTTCATGTACTCCCCCGCCGACTTGCCCTCGAGCACCCGGGCCGCGCCGGCGAAGAACCGCAGCTGGTCCACCATCGGCGGGACCTCCTCGCTGGCGGTCAGGGCGTGCGGCTTGCCCGTGTTCTCGCCCTCGAGGCGGACGAACTCGTCAGCGCGCCGCTCGATGGCGTCGGCGAAGTCGAGCAGCGCCTTCTGGCGCTCGCTGGGCGTGGTCTGGCCCCACTCGGCGAAGGCGGCGTCAGCGGCGGCATACGCGCGGTCGACGTCCGCCTGGGACGACACGGGGGCGGTGGCGACGACCTGCGCCGTCGCGGGGTTCACGATGTCCGTCGTCGCGTCCGACTCGGCGTCGACGTACTCGCCGTTGATGAAGTTGCGCAGGACGCGGGGCGTCGAGGTCACAGAGCACTCCCGAGGGGTTCGGTGCGGATTCCGGTGTCTGGAACTGTAACCACATCACGCGTGATTTCAATAGGTTCGGAGGACCCGATCGCTGAAATCAACACGGATTTAACAAATGGACGACGGAATCCGTTGTCGGGGGACTTGCGGACCGTCCCCCCGAGACGCAACGATGTCGGGCGTGACCCGCTCCCCGAACCACTCCCACGAGGCGCGCCTCGATGACGTCGCGAAGGCGATCATCGAGCACCTCCAGGAGGACGGGCGGCAGCCGTACGCGACCATCGCCAAGGCCGTCGGGCTGTCCGAGGCGGCGGTGCGACAGCGCGTGCAGCGGCTCCTGGACTCCGGCGTCATGCAGATCGTCGCGGTGACCGACCCCCTCCAGGTGGGCTTCCGCCGCCAGGCGATGATCGGCATCCGCGTCGACGGCGACCTCACCGGTGTGGGCGAGGCGCTGACCCGGATGCCCGAGGTCGACTACGTCGTCACCACCGCCGGCAGCTTCGACCTGCTGGCCGAGGTCGTGTGCGAGGACGACGACCAGCTCCTCGAGCTGCTCACCAAGCGGGTGCGGACCCTCCCTGGGGTCCAGTCCACCGAGACGTTCGTCTACCTGAAACTCAACAAGCAGCACTACAACTGGGGTACCCGATGACCACTGAGCCCACTGCCGCCTACGAACCGTCGTCCGACCTGCGCACGCCGTCCGGCGCCCTCTACTCGGAGGCCGCCCGCGACCACCTGTGGATGCACTTCACGCGGCACTCGGTCTTCGAGGACCGCAGCGAGGGCGGCCTGGCCCACAGCGTCCCCATCATCGTCCGCGGCGAGGGCCACAAGATCTGGGACGACCGGGGCAACGAGTACATCGACGGCCTCGCCGGGCTCTTCGTCGTCCAGGTCGGCCACGGCCGCACCGAGCTCGCCGAGGCGGCGGCCAAGCAGGCCAAGGACCTCGCGTTCTTCCCGCTGTGGTCCTACGCCCACCCCAAGGCCATCGAGCTCGCCGAACGCCTCGCGGCCGGCGCCCCGGGCGACCTCAACCGCGTCTTCTTCACGACCGGTGGTGGCGAGGCCGTCGAGACCGCCTGGAAGCTCGCCAAGCAGTACTGGAAGCTCGTCGGCAAGCCCACCAAGCACAAGGTGATCTCGCGCTCCGTGGCCTACCACGGCACACCGCAGGGAGCGCTGTCGATCACCGGCATCCCGGCGGCCAAGGAGATGTTCGAGCCGCTGGTGCCGGGTGCCTTCAAGGTCCCGAACACCAACTCCTACCGGGCGCCCGAGCACCTGCGTGACGACGACAAGGCGTTCGGCCGCTGGGCCGCCGACCGGATCGCCGAGGCCATCGAGTTCGAGGGCCCCGACACCGTCGCCGCCGTCTTCCTCGAGCCGGTCCAGAACTCCGGCGGCTGCTTCCCGCCGCCGCCCGGGTACTTCGAGCGGGTGCGCGAGATCTGCGACGAGTACGACGTCCTGCTCGTGTCCGACGAGGTCATCTGCGCGTTCGGCCGGATCGGCTCGATGTTCGCGTGCGACGACTTCAACTACGTGCCCGACATCATCACCTGCGCCAAGGGCATGACCTCCGGCTACTCCCCGATCGGCGCCATGATCGCCAGCGACCGGCTGTTCGAGCCGTTCAAGAAGGGCACGACCTACTTCCCGCACGGGTACACCTTCGGTGGGCACCCGGTGTCGGCCGCGGTCGCGATGGAGAACCTCGACATCTTCGAGCGCGAGGGCCTCAACGACCACGTCAAGGAGAACGCCCCGCGGTTCCGGGCCACCCTGGAGAAGCTGCTCGACCTGCCGATCGTCGGCGACGTCCGCGGCGCCGGGTACTTCTACGGCATCGAGCTCGTCAAGGACAAGGAGACCCGCGAGACGTTCAACGACGACGAGTCCGAGCGGCTCCTGCGCGGCTACCTCTCCAAGGCGCTCTTCGACGCCGGCATCTACTGCCGCGCCGACGACCGCGGCGACCCGGTCATCCAGCTCGCGCCGCCGCTGATCATCGGCCAGGCGGAGTTCGACGACATCGAGAGCCGGCTGCGGTCGGTCCTCAAGGACGCCGAGAAGCACCTCTGACGGCCCCCCTCCCTCCGACACCGGGACCCGCGTGACCGAGCCCCTGTGGTGGGCGACCGCCACACCCGACCCGTATGCCGCGCAGCCGGTTCCGTCATCCGTGACGGGACCGGTTGCTGCGGACCTGCCGGCCGCCGCCGACGTCGTCGTCGTGGGTGGCGGCTTCACCGGACTGTGGACGGCGTTCTACCTCCTGGCGGCCGAGCCCTCGCTCGACGTCGTCGTGCTCGAGGCCGAGCACGTCGGCTTCGGGGCGAGCGGTCGCAACGGCGGCTGGGTGTCGGCGTTGTGGCCGGTGCCGCCGGAGGCACTCGCCCGCCGGTCGGGTCGTACCGGGGCCCACGCCATGCTGGCCGCCCTGCGCGACACCGTCGACGAGGTCGGGCGCGCCACGGAATCCGTGGACCTCGACTGCGGGTTCCGCAAGGGCGGCACGCTCTCGCTGGCCCGGTCGTCGGCGCAGGCCGAGCGTGGCCGTGCCGACGTGCGGCACTCCGACGAGTGGGACATGGGGACCCGCTGGCTCGACCAGGTGAGGCGCGCGAACGGCTGGCCGCGACCGACGTCCACGGCGCAACGTTCAACCCGCACTGCGCCCGCGTGCACCCACGTCGGCTGGCCGACGGCCTCGCCCGCGCGGTCCGAGGACGCGGGGCTCGGGTGCTGGAGCACTCCCGGGTCGCCGACATCGCCCCAGGCCGCGTGGTCCTCGAGGACGGCCGAACCGTGGCGGCCCGCCACGTCATCCGCGCCACCGAGGCCTGGACGGCGCGACTGCCCGGCCACCGCCGCGTGGTGGCGCCCGTCTACTCGCTCATGGTGGCGACCGAGCCGCTGGGGCCCGATGCCTGGGACTCGATAGGCCTCACCCGGCACGAGGTCTTCAGCGACCACAGGCACGTCATCGTCTACGGGCAGCGCACCGTCGACGACCGGATCGCGTTCGGTGGCAGGGGCGCCCCGTACCACTTCGGCTCCCGCATCCGGCCCGGGTACGACCACGAGGAACGGGTGTTCGCCGACCTGCGCGCCACCCTCACCGCGATGCTGCCGCAGCTCAGCGGGGTGCGCTTCACCCATGCCTGGGGCGGCCCGCTGGGCATCGCCCGCGACTGGCACCCCTCCGTCGGGTACGACCCCGGGACGGGTCTGGGGTGGGCCGGAGGCTACGTCGGTGACGGCGTCGCCGCGACCAACCTGGCCGGCCGCACGCTCGCGGACCTCGTCCTGGGGCGCCGGACCCCGCTCACCGAGCTGCCGTGGGTCGGCCACCGCAGCCGCCGCTGGGAGCCCGAGCCGCTGCGCTGGCTCGGCGTCAACGCCGGGCTCCGGCTCGCCTCCGCCGCGGACGCGGAGGAGGCACGCACGGGGCGCCCGGCGCGCCTGGGACGGGCGCTGACCGCGCTGACCGGGCACTAGGACAGACTGGCCGCGTGGCCCTCGACCCCGCAGCCCTGTCCCCCGCCGCGCTCGACTTCCTCACCGAGCGCCACCTCGCGACGTTGACGACCCTGCGCCCCGACGGCTCGCCCCACGTGGTGCCGGTCGGCTTCACCTGGGACGGCGAGCAGCGGCTCGTCCGGGTCATCACCAGCGGGGAGTCCCGCAAGGCGCGCAACGCCGCCCTCGGCGGCCGGGCCGTCGTCTGCCAGGTGGAGGGGCGCCACTGGATCGCCCTGGAGGGCGTGGCGAGCGTGCGCACGGAACCGGAGGCCGTCGCCGACGCCGTGCAGCGGTATGCCGCCCGCTACCGCACGCCCCGTGAGAACCCCGCCCGCGTCGTGGTCGAGATCGCGGTCGACCGCATCCTCGGCAACGTCTGAGCCGGCGACCTACAGTCACCCCGTGGAGCCGGAGGAGATCGAGACCCTCACCGACCTCGAGTCGGCCCTCGACTCCGGCGCGCCGCTGTCCGGGCTGCGCCTGCAGGACCTGGACCTCACGGCATACGAGGACCGGCTGCTGGCGCGCACCGACGTCGCCGGGCTCGTCGTGCTCGGCGGGCGCCTGTCCCCCGCCCTCAACGCCCACCTGGGCAAGCACCACGCGCTGGTCTTCCCCACCGACCCCCGGGCGCCCGTCGACCCCTACCGATCCCGGCTGTACAGCCCCCAGGAGCTGTATGCCGGGCTCGACCAGGGCGGCTACGACGCCACCCCGGACGCCCGCGCCTACCGGTGGACCCGTCGCGGCTCGGTGCGGCACGACGCCTTCGTGACCCTGCTGCGCGCGATCCACGACGACTCGATCACCGACGCGCTGACCGAGTTCATCGCCTTCCGGCCCGTCGTGGGCGTCATGGGCGGGCACGCCCTCGCACGCGGCTCCACCTCGTACGCCCGGGCTGCCGCCTGCGGCCACGCGCTGGCCGGGGCCGGTCTCATGGTCGCCACCGGCGGCGGCCCCGGCGCCATGGAGGCCGCGAACCTCGGCGCCCTGGCGACCGACGGCGCCGCCCTCGCGCAGGCGCTGGACCGGCTGGGGGCCGTCCCGTCCTTCCGCCCCTCGATCACCGAGTGGGCCCGGCTGGCGCTGGAGGTGCGTGAAGGGCTGGGCCGGCGCGACACCCCGGCCAGCATCGGCATCCCCACGTGGTTCTACGGCCACGAGCCGCCCAACGTGTTCTGCGACGCCGTCGCGAAGTACTTCTCCAACGCGATCCGCGAGGACGGCCTGCTGGCGCGGTGCACCGCGGGGCTGGTGGTCCTCGAGGGGGCGGCCGGGACGGTTCAGGAGGTCTTCCAGGCGGTGACGCCGCTGTACTACGCCACCGGCGAGGCCGCCCTGCCCCGGCTCGTGCTCGTCGGCCACGACTACTGGACGGAGACCGTGCCCGTCTGGTCGGCCGTGCAGGCGCTCGGCCGCGGCCGCGGACTCGGGGCCGCCGTCCACCTCGTCGACACCGTCGAGGAGGCCGCCGCCGTCATCGTCGACGGCACGACCCGCCCCACCGCCTGATCCGCTGCGATCCTCGGGCTGTCGTCGTCAGTCGAACCCCCGCGACCGACTCCTCCGCCCTCCGGTCCTCGCTCGCTGGCGCTCGCTGCGATCCTCGGGCTGTCGTCGTCAGTCGAACACGATGGTGCGACGTCCCCGCAGCACCACCCGGTGCTCGGCGTGCCAGCGCAGGGCGCGCGCGAACGCCATCGCCTCCAGCTCCTGGCCGACCGACGCCAGCTCCGCGGGCGTCATCCGGTGGTCCACCCTGCGGAAGTCCTGCTCGATGATCGGGCCCTCGTCGAGGTCCTCGGTGACGTAGTGGGCGGTCGCGCCGATCACCTTCACGCCGCGGTCGTGGGCCTGGGTGTACGGCTTGGCGCCCTTGAAGCTCGGCAGCAGCGAGTGGTGGATGTTGATGATCCGGCCCGGGAAGTCGGCGCACAGCTGCGGCGAGAGGACCTGCATGTACCGCGCCAGCGCGATCGTGTCGGCGTCGTGCTCGCGCACGAGCCGGCGCAGCTCGTCCTCCGCTGCCGGCTTGCTCTCGGGCGTCACGGGGACGTGGTGGAACGGCACCCCGTGCCACGCGGCCAGCTCGCGGAAGTCCTCGTGGTTCGACACGATGGCCGGCACCTCGATCGGCAGGGAGCCGGTCTGGACGCGGAAGAGCACGTCGTTGAGGCAGTGGCCCTGCCGGCTCACCAGCACCAGCACCCGCGGCCGGCGCGAGAGGTCGTGGACCGCGGCCGTCATCGCGAACCGCTGCGCCAGCGGCGCCACGGCCGCCTCCACCTCGGCGACGTCGACGGGCTCCCCTTCGCGGGCCAGGTGCATCCGCAGGTGGAACTCACCGGACGACGCGTCCGCGAACTGCTGGCTGTCGACGATCGTCATCGCCAGGTCGAGCGCCACCCCGGTGACGGCGTGCACGATGCCCCGCTGGTCGGGGCACGAGACGGTGAGGACGAACTCGCGACCGGCGTCGGGACCTGCGGGGGCTGGCTGGTGCTGCACGGCGACAGCGTAGGGCGCACGCTCCACTGGCGTGCCCACCCGTCCACGCCCGCAGGCGGTCCGTCCCGGTGGTCCCCACGGGCGGTCTAGGCGGTCGCCGCCGCGAGCTGGCCGCAGGCGCCGTCGATGTCCTGCCCCCGGGTGTCGCGGATCGTCGTCGGGACGCCGTGGGCGCGCAGCCGCTCGACGAACTGCTGCTCCACGCCGGGTCGCGAGGCGGTCCACTTCGACCCGGGCGTCGGGTTGAGCGGGATCGGGTTGACGTGCACCCAGCCCCGACCCCGGGCGGCCAGCTTCTCGCCGAGCAGGTCCGCGCGCCACGCCTGGTCGTTGATGTCGCGGATCAGCGCGTACTCGATGCTGACGCGGCGGCCGGTGGTCTCGTAGTAGCGGTGCGCGGCGTCGAGGGCCTCGTCCACCTTCCACCGGGTGTTGATCGGCACCAGCTCGTTGCGCAGCTCGTCGTCGGGGGCGTGGAGCGACAGGGCCAGCGTGACGGGGATGCCCTCGCCTGCCAGCTTGTCGATGGCCGGGACGAGCCCGACCGTCGACATCGTGATCCCACGGGCCGACATGCCGAGCCCGTCCGGGGCGGGGTCGGTCATGCGGCGGATCGCGCCGATGGCGGCCCTGTAGTTGGCCAGCGCCTCGCCCATGCCCATGAACACGACGTTCGAGATGCGGGTGGGGCCCGCCACCTCGGCCGGCCCGTCCTCGTCGCCGAGCTCGGCGCCCTCGGAGGCGCCCACGCTGGGAGCCAGGTCGCCGCGCCGCAGCTGCCGCGCGGCATACACGACCTGCTCGACGATCTCGGCGGCGGACATGTTGCGGGTGAGGCCGGCCTGGCCCGTCGCGCAGAACGGGCAGTTCATGCCGCAGCCGGCCTGGCTGGAGATGCAGATGGTGACGCGGCGCGGGTAGCGCATGAGCACCGACTCGACGATCGCACCGTCGTGCAGCCGCCACGCCGACTTGATGGTGGCGCCGGCGTCGGCCGTGCGCTGGACGATGGGGGTGAGCAGCGGCGGGAGCAGGTCGCGGACGAGGTCGTCGCGGATCGCCTTGGGAAGGTCGGTCATCTCCTCCGGCGACTCCACGAGCCGCTCGAAGTAGTGGGTCGACAGCTGCTTGGCGCGGAAGCCCTTGTGGCCGAGGGCCTCGACGGCCTCCTTGCGCTCGGCCGGCGTGAGGTCGGCGAGGTGGCGCGGCGGCTTGCCCCGGCGGGGCGCCGAGAAGGTCAGCTGGCCGGGGCGCGGACGCTCGGTCGTGGGCTCGGGCAGGTCGGCGGTCACGGGACGGCCACCACGAGGACGGCCCACGCGAGGGGCGCGACGAGCAGGAGGGAGTCGAGGCGGTCCATGATGCCGCCGTGGCCGGGGAGGATGTTGCTCATGTCCTTGATGCCGAGGTCTCGCTTGATGGTGGACTCCGTGAGGTCGCCGACGGTGGCGGCGACGGCGGCCGCGGCGCCCAGCGCAGCCCCGGCCCACCAGGGGCCGTCGAGCAGGAGGACGACGGCCACGGCACCGCCGACCACGCAGGTGAGCACCGAGCCGGCGAAGCCCTCCCACGACTTCTTCGGGCTCACCGACGGCGCCATCGGGTGGCGGCCCAACAGCACGCCGAACGCGTAACCGCCGACGTCGCTCAGCACGGTCACGAGGATGAACACCACGACCCGCTGTGCGCCCTTGTCGGCGGCGAGCAGCAGCCCGGCGAAGCCGGCCAGGAAACCCGGGTAGACCGCGACGAGGAACCCGCCCGCGATGTCGCGCACGGCACCCTGCACCCCGTCGGCGACCCGCCACAGCAGGATCCCGACGCAGGTGAGGCCCAGCGTGACCACGAGGGCCTGACCACCCCCGATGTACGCCGAGAGGACCATGCTCACGCCGCCCACGAGGGTGGGCACCAGGGGCACGTGGATCTCGGCGCGGGTCAGGGCCCGCCGCAGCTCCCACACGCCCACCGCGATCGCGGCCGCGACGACGACGAGCATCAGCTCCTTGCGGAAGACCAGCGACGCGATGACGACCGCCCCCAGGCTGACGCCCACGCCGACCGCGGCCGGGAGGTTGCGCCCGGCCCGTGACGGCGCAGAGGACGGAGCCGAGCGCGACGACCCACGACGACCCGGCTCGGGCGCTGGCGCGGGGTCGCTGCCCCGGCCCGCGTCGCGGCGGGCGCTGCGGGACTCGGGGGTGGTCACGGTCGGCTCCACGTCGGGCGGGTGAGCTCCTCAGACCTCGAGGAGCTCGGCCTCCTTGCCCTTGAGCAGCTCGTCCACGGTGTCGACGTACTTCTTGGTCGTGGCGTCGAGCTCCTTCTCGCCACGGGTGCCGTCGTCCTCGCCCACCTCGCCGTCCTTGACGAGCTTGTCGAGCTCGTCCTTGGCCTTGCGGCGGATGTTGCGGATGGAGACCTTGGCCTCCTCGCCCTTGTGGCGCGCGAGCTTGATGTAGTCCCTGCGACGCTCCTCGGTGAGCTGGGGCAGCACGCAGCGGATGACGTTGCCGTCGTTGCTGGGGTTCACGCCGAGGTCGGAGTCACGCAGGGTCTTCTCGATCTCGTGCATCGCCGACTTGTCGAACGGCGTGATGAGGATCGTGCGCGCCTCGGGCGTCTGGAAGGACGCGAGCTGCTGCAGCGGGGTCGGGGCGCCGTAGTAGTCGACGGTGAGCTTGTTGAACATGCCGGGGGTGGCCCGGCCGGTGCGGATGCCCGCGAAGTCCTCCTTGGCGACCTCGACGGCCTTCTCCATCTTCTCCTCGGCCTCGAGAAGGGTTTCCTCGATCATGTCCATGCTCCTTGTCGGGCACCGCGCTGGCGGGCGGCGCCGGGATGTGGTCGGTGTGCCTGGGGGCGGGCTCGGCACGTCACCCGGGGGTGACCAGTGTTCCGATCTTCTCACCACGCAGCGCCCGCACGACGTTGCCCTCACCCTCCATGCCGAACACGACCATGGGCAGCTTGTTGTCCATGCACAGGCTGAAGGCGGCGGCGTCCACGACTCGGAGCCCTCGCTGGAGGGCCTCCTCGTAGGTGATCTCGTCGTACTTGGTGGCGTCGGGGTTGGTGCGCGGGTCGGAGTCGTAGACCCCGTCCACGCCGTTCTTGCTCATGAGCACGGCGTCGCACTTGATCTCCAGCGCCCGCTGGGCGGAGACGGTGTCGGTGGAGAAGTACGGCATGCCGGCACCGGCACCGAAGATGACCACGCGGCCCTTCTCCAGGTGGCGGATCGCCCGGCGCGGGATGTACGGCTCGGCGACCTGGCCCATCGTGATGGCGGTCTGCACCCGCGTCTCGATGCCCTCCTTCTCGAGGAAGTCCTGCAGGGCGAGGCAGTTCATGACGGTGCCCAGCATCCCCATGTAGTCGGCGCGGGTCCGGTCCAGGCCCTGCTGCTGCAGCTCGGCGCCGCGGAAGAAGTTGCCGCCGCCGATGACCACGGCCACCTCGATGCCCTCGCGCACCGACTGGGCGATCTGCCGGGCGACGGCCCGGACGACGTCAGGAGCCAGGCCGATCTTGCCGCCTCCGAACACCTCACCCGAGAGCTTGAGGAGCACCCGGCGGGAGTGCCCCGAGTGCGCGGCGGGTGTGGTCTGCTCGGGCGCAGCGGTCACGGCAGCTCCTTGGGAGTCGTCGGGCGGTCACCGCATGATTCCACACCCGACCGGCCTCAGCCGAACAGCGGGAACCGGGCAGCGTCCGCCCCGAGCAGGGCACGCTCCCCCGCGTCCAGGGCCGTGCGCCCCGTGCCCTTGCGGGCGTAGGTCGCGTCGTCCCAGCCGACGGGGACCGGGTGGCCCAGGAGCCCGTCCAGCACCTCCCGGACGCACCGCAGGGGCGCCGCAGGCGGGCTGGGGGCGTCCGGCAGCCCCGCGGCGAGGTCGAGCCGGTGGACGGCGGCCTCGACCACGAGGGTGTGGACGAAGTCGGCCAGCACCAGCACGTGCCCTTGGGTGGCCACGTGCGCGGCGGGGTCTGCGTGCCGCACGGCGGCCAGCGCCCCCTGCACCGTGTCGGCCCAGTGCCGCAGCAGCCCGGCGGGGCTGGTGTATGCCGCCGCGGCCCGGCGCACGTAGGCCGCGTGGTCGTCGGCGCCCGGCAGGCCCGGCTGCTGGCCGGCCCAGTAGGTCACCCGGTCGGTGTCCGGGGGGCCGGGCCGGGGGTCCGCCAGGGCGACCAGGGCCCGCTGCGCGTCGAGCATCAGGTGGAAGGACAGGTCGAGGACCGTCCAGCCGGGCAGGTCGGTGGGGGTCCGCAGGCCCGTGGCGTCCAGGCTCCCCACCATGTCGAGCGTCTCCTGCCACGCCTGCGCCAGCACGTCCCCCAGGTCCTCCACCCGGGCGAGTCTGGCAGAGTGGCAGCCCACCCACCTGCGAAGGAGCCTTGGATGAGGTCTGGAATCCTGCCCGGTCACCGCGACGAGTCCGTCCGCCCCCAGGACGACCTGTTCCGGCACGCCAACGGCACCTGGGTGGCCCAGACCGAGATCCCCGGCGACCGCGGCCGGTACGGCACCTTCGACATGCTCCGCGAGCAGTCCGACGAGCGTGTGCGCCGGCTCATCGAGCGCGCCGCCGCCGACACCACGGCCGAGCCCGGCTCGGCGACGCGCAAGGTGGGCGACCTCTACAACTCGTTCATGGACGAGGCACTCATAGAGCAGCTCGGCCTCGACCCCGTCCGCGAGCAGCTCGAGCTGATCGGCAAGACCACCGCGACCGACGAGCTCTTCCGTACCATGGGTCGCCTGCAGCGGATCGGCGTCCCGGGCCTGCTCAACATGGGCGTCGCACCGGACGCGAACAACCCCGACGAGTACATCGTCTACCTCGGCCAGGGCGGCCTCGGCCTGCCCGACGAGTCCTACTACCGCGAGGAGCGCCACGCGGCGGTCCGCGAGGCGTACCTGCCGTTCGTCGCCAAGCTGCTCGCGATGGCCGGCATCGGTGACGGCTCCACCGCCGAGGGCTCCCCCGCCGCCGCGGTGGTGGCCCTGGAGACCAAGATCGCCGAGCACCACTGGGACAACGTGGCGACGCGCGACGCGGTCAAGACGTACAACCCGTACAACTTCTACGACCTCGAGGAGCTCGCCCCCGACGTCATGTGGGTGGACTGGGCACGCGGCCTGAAGGCCCGCGACGCCCTCGAGGACGTCGTCGTCGGCGAGCCGAGCTTCCTCGAGGGCGTCTCGACGCTGCTCGACGAGGAGCTGATCGACCACTGGGTCTGGTGGCAGTCCTTCCACCTCCTGCGCTGGGCCGCCCCGCTGCTGAGCAAGGAGTGGGTCGACACCGAGTTCGACTTCACCGGCCGGGTCATCTCCGGGCTGCCGCAGAACCGCGACCGCTGGAAGCGCGGGGTCTCCCTCGTCGAGGGTGCGATCGGCGAGGCGGTGGGCCAGCTGTATGCCGCGGAGTTCTTCCCGCCCGCCGCCAAGGAGCGGATGCTCGAGCTCGTCGGCAACCTCGTCGAGGCGTTCCGGCGCTCGTTCGAGGGACTGGACTGGATGGGCCCGGAGACGCGCGCACAGGCCCTGGAGAAGCTGGCCGCCTTCACGCCCAAGGTCGGCTACCCCGACCGCTGGCGCGACTACTCCTCGCTCGTGATCGACGACGACCTGTTCGGCAACGTGCGCCGGGCGGCGGAGTTCGAGTTCCAGCGCCAGCTCGACAAGCTCGGTGGCCCCATCGACCGGGACGAGTGGCTGATGCTGCCGCAGACGGTCAACGCGTACTACCACCCGCTCATGAACGAGATCGTCTTCCCTGCCGGCATCCTACAGCCGCCGTTCTTCGACATGGACGCCGACGACGCCGTCAACTACGGCGGCATCGGGGCCGTGATCGGCCACGAGATCGGCCACGGCTTCGACGACCAGGGCTCGCGCTACGACGCCAAGGGCGCCCTGCGCGACTGGTGGACCGAGGAGGACCGCAAGCGGTTCGACGAGCGCACCCAGGCGCTGATCGCCCAGTTCGACGAGCTGTCCCCGCTGGCCGCCCCGGACGAGAAGGTCAACGGGGCCCTCACCGTCGGCGAGAACATCGGCGACCTCGGGGGCCTGGCGATCGGCTATGCGGCATACCGCATCGCCACCGAGGGCCAGGAGGTGCCGGTGCTCGACGGGTACACCGGGCCCCAGCGGTTCTTCCTCGGCTGGGCCCAGGTCTGGTCGGGCAAGGCCCGGCCGGAGGAGGCGAAGCGGCTGCTGGCCGTCGACCCGCACTCCCCCACGGAGGTCCGCGCCAACGCGGTGCGCAACTGCGACGAGTTCCACGAGGCGTTCGGCGTCGCCGAGGGCGACGGCATGTGGCTGGCGCCCCAGGACCGCGTGCACATCTTCTGACGCGTCCGGGCTGACGGACGGCCTGACGGACGCAGGCGATTTCGGGCCGACGGCGCCCGGCGCCTACCATGGGGCGGCCCGCGCGACCCCGCGCGGCCGCCCCATCGTCGTGGCCCCGCCGTTTCCGACCCACCCCGCCGGAGGCCCCGTGACCACCCCGTCCCCGTCCGACGACCCCGCCCGCGCCACGAACGGCGCCACGAACAGCCTCGCGCCCTCCGCCGGGCCGCTCACGTCAGCGCCCGACGGTGCCGTCACCGTCGCGATCACGCGGCGGGTCCGGCCCGAGGACTCGGCACTCATGCAGGCCTGGGTGGACGCCGGCACCTCCCTGGCCCGCCGCTTCCCGGGATTCCTCGGCACGGGCTGGGTCCGGCCGTCCGGTGCGTCCGAGGACTGGCACATGCTCTACCGCTTCGACTCGCGGGCGAGCCTGCTCCTCTGGGAGGAGTCCCGCGAGCGCACCCAGTGGCTGCGCTCGGGCAAGGGCCTGGTCGAGCACACCCGCGTCGAGCACCGCACGGGGATCGAGGGCTGGTTCGACGAGCCCTCCAGCCGGACGGCGGTCGACCTGTCGGGGGACGGGCGCGACAGCACGGCACCGCCCGCTCCCCCACGGTGGAAGCAGGCTGTGACGATCTGGGTCGCGTTCTTCCCCACGAACCTGCTCTTCACCTGGCTGCTGACACCGTTCACCCACCTGTGGGCGCTGCCGCTGCGGGTGTTGTTCATGACGGTGCTGCTGACCCCGGTGATGACGTACCTCGTCCTGCCGCAGGTCACCCGGCTGCTCCAGCCGTGGCTGGCGAGGGTGCGCTCGCGCTAGAGGGCGGCGTTCCGGAGCAGGAACTCGGTCTCGGTGTCGCGCCCGCCCTCCGGGTCGGGTGCGTCCGAGGCGGCCTGGGTCGTGACCAGCGCCTCCGGTGGGACCCGGTCCGGCAGCGTCGTGAAGTCCGGCAGCTCGCGGCGCCTCGGCGCCGGGGCCGGGGTGCGCGTCCTCTTCCCCATGACGTGAGTATGCCGGGTGGCCGGCCGCCGTGGATCCCCCAACCTCTGCTAGCAGAGGTTCGTGCCACCCAGCGCAGGGGGGGACCCTCTGCTGAGTGCACCAAGGTCTGCTAGCAGAGGTTCGTGCCACCCAGCGCAGGGCGGACCCTCTGCTGAGGGCACCAGGGTCTGCTAGCAGAGGTTCGTGCCATCGCAGGGGCGCGCGGCAGGGTTCGCGCCAGGCGTGGCCGCGCGGCATACCGGGAACGCCAGCGGGGCCCCTCACCGCGGACGGTGAGGG